>JAFGEM010000032.1 GCA_016931555.1 Candidatus Iainarchaeum sp.
GAACTGCGAGAATTGCAGCGAAGACTGCGGAACATGTTATACCCCACCAAACATCACAGGAACAATAATATCAGAAAAAATAATTGACGCAACACCCACGAGAGAACAGATACACACTATTTTGCCGCAAAATAATTTAGAGCAGCTTTTGCAGCAGGCTCTTGCAATCCAGCCGAATTATTCAATTGAGCGCAAGATTATTGTGAGCCAGTTGCCAAGCGGAACCTACAGGACTACTATTATACTCACTGTTTCTAATTTAGACAATTTGCCAATTTTAGGAATTGCTTTATTGGAGATTGTTCCAAAACGCCTTGCCTATACTGCTGACGAGATTTCTACTGATAATGAAATATTTGTTTTAGAGTCAGACCCGCTCATAGAATTTGTTGCTGTTGGAAAGCTTGGCGAGAAAACAAGTTTTGCATACTCTGTTGACGAAAGAATATCTGACAATGTTGAATTTGAACCTGCCATTGTCCTCAACCAGACAGTTCAACAGGATTTGACATGCGTACAGGGTTGTGATGATGGAAACCCGTGCACAAGCGACAAATGCATAAGTGATTCCTGCGCGCACTTTTTGGTTCCTGACGGAGAATCATGTGGTTATGCGCAGGAATGCCAAGCGGGAATTTGCATTGCAAAACCAACGCAGCCTTACAAGCCAAAGACTGTGTTTTTTGGAATTCCAATTGAGATAATAGGTTTAATTGTTCTTGTTATTTTGTTTGCTGTTGGAATAGGGTCTTTTTATGCCCCTAAAAGAAAGAAGTAGTTATAAAGGAAGAAGCAGTTTCATTTTTTTCTCTGCGCGTTTTTTCCGCCCCTGTTTTGGGGTTCGGGCAAGACAATTTCCCCTGCTTTATGCATTTGAATCAGAACTCTCAGTACTGTGTCTGACTTATTCGGCCCTGTGCTTAACTGCCTGTTAATCCATTGGACGGGCCCTGACCTGCTTTGTTTAGGCGCTCTTGGATCCAGAGCGTGTTCTCTAATCTCTTCTGCCAACTCTGTTTGGGTAATTTTGTGGTTTACCCTGTTCGAAGTCCTGTTCACAGGGCGCCTAACAAGCTTAATGGGCTTTTTTGCGCTTCTCCCTCTGCTAAAGTCTCCGTGTCTGTGTGGCATTGCTGGCATTCATTTACCTCGTAACATTAAAGCTTTGCACTTGCTCTAAAAGCTTTTTTGGCTTTCCCTTTGAAAAGTGTTCTCTCGCGGGCTCAAGCATTTTGTCAATATAACCTGCAGTTGCGTTTTTCAAATCCATTGGATGCAAATCTCCTTTAACAAAACTTGCCTCAAGCTCGGCATAGGAATTAAATTCAATGTTGCCTCCGAATTTTTGCGGTCTTTCAATTCTCATTTTTTTGTTTTTTTCAAAAACCAAATGCCTGCAATATTCGAGAATTGGATTGTTTTCAACAATTTTTTCAGGGCAATATGCCTTCTTAATTTTTCTCTCCACATCTTCTTTTGAATCAGTCATAAAAATTGCGCTGTCGGGCTTTGACTTTGACATTTTCATGTCCAAAAGGATGTCTGCAGAGTCCTTTGCACTTGAACTTGGCGGCGTCAATCCAAGCAGCATGTGGTGGCTCACTACTATTGGCTTCCAAAAACCGATTTTCGGGCCTACTTCGCGTGCAAGCATGTTAACTTTTCTCTGGTCCATTCCAAGCTGCGCAATATCACATTTCAAGTGGAATATGTCTGCCGCCTGCATGCACGGGTAAATAATTTGCGCTGCACTTAACTCTTCGGAGGATTTTCTCCCCATTATTTGTGAACAGCGCATTATTCTTTTTACAGTAGAATTTCTTGCAATATCAATTGTTGTTTTCCAATGTCCGGGTTTCCTAACCAAATCTTTTGCCCAGACAAATTCTACTTTTCCTGTTTCCATTCCCGAGGCTTTCCACATTTCAATAAAATAGTCCCCGGTAGTTCGGATTTTTTCAAGGTCTCCGCCAAGCTTGTTGTTCATTAACGCAAACCAGTCTGCAACAAGAATCTTGAATTTCACTCCGGCCTTGATCATTTTGTTAACATTAATGGTTCTGAATACGGCTTGTGCAATGTGCATTTGCCCGCTTGGTTCAAACCCGTCGTAAGCAATTGGCTGTTTTTTCCTGTCCAAAAGCTCAAAAAGTTCCTGTTCAGTAACTATTTCCTCGCCAACCTGCTTTATCAGGGCAATTCTCTGTTCAGTATTCACTCAAAACACCAGAGTATATAAGAGAAATCAATTATATTAACTTAATGCAATATCTTATTTTTGGTGTTTGCCTTTGAAAAAAGTAATGGTTTTCGGAACATTTGATGTTATCCACAGGGGGCATCTGCGTTACCTTCGTGAAGCAAAAAAATTTGGCGACTATCTCATTGTTGTTGTTTCGCGCGACATCAATGCCTTAAAAATTAAGGGGAAAAAGCCAGTTCACAATGAACAGGAGCGTTTGAATTCAGTTCAGGGGCTTCCGATGGTTGCCAAAGCTGTTTTAGGCGATGTAGAGCCGAGAAGCTGGCTTGTAATAAAGAAACACAGGCCTGTTGTAATTGCATTGGGCTATGACCAGTTGAAAACAGAGGCCTCTCTTATGAAACAATTGAAAACACTTGAGTGGAATCCGCGCGTTGTGCGCATAAAAGGCCTGAATCCGAGGAAATACAACACAACGCGCATACTCAACAACGCCGAAAAATATGCAGAGTAACGCAAAAAAGTTATGCGAAACATTTTTAAGTAATCCTGGACAAATTATTCTTATGCACAAATACAGGCTTATTTTTGGCTCTGCAATGCTTGCAATAGTGAGCGTTATCCTGCAGGTTTACAAAATCGCTTTTCCTATAGGCGTAATTGACATTGACTTGGTAGGAGTCCCATGGATAATTGCGACTTTCCTTTTCGGAACTTTGGGGGGATTGCTCGCAAGCGCTGTTGCTGCTTTGGGAATAGCGCTTTACGCGCCCACAGGCCCTGTTGGTGCAGTAATGAAATTCCTCGCCACTGTAGTAGTTGTTTTGGTTATTGGTTTAATCGGCAAAAAATTTGGCTTTGGTTTAAAGCCAATGCTGGCTGCATTTGCACTTTCCCTTATTGTGCGCCCAGTGCTAATGACTTTTTTCAATTATTATTGGGCAATTCCAGTATTTTTCGGAGTAAACCCGGATATTGCCTTCTCCTCTGTTCCTGTTCCAGAGTTTCTTGCATGGGCTTTTCCCGCAGCAGGTGCAAACATTGCACAGGCGCTTCTTGTTTTCATTGCAATTCCAAACATTATTCTTACTGTAACAGACTTTTGGATTGCCTATGCGCTTGTTTTTAAAACTCCATTGAGGAAGCGCCTGAATGATTGAACTAAACAAATTTAGCCTGTCTTTCAAGCAAAAAAAAGTCATTCAGAATCTGAATTTGAGTATTGGGGAAAAAAATAAAGTGGCTGTTGTTGGAAGCAATGGAAGCGGAAAAACAAGCCTTGCGCTTTTTCTTGCAGGAGTAATTCCCGAATTCATTTCCGCAACAACAAGCGGGAAAGCCAATTTTCCTGAAGACATTTCCCTTTTGCTGCAAAACCCAAGCAACCAGTTTTTCGCAGTAACTGTTTCAGAAGAACTGGGGTGCAAGGGAATTGCCCTTGCACAGAAACTCGGTGCAGGGCACTTGCTTGAGAGAAACATATTTAATTTGAGCGAGGGCGAGAAACAGAAAATAAACCTGATTTCTTTGCTTTCCCACAATCCAAGCATGCTGCTTTTGGACGAGCCCCTTGAATTATTGGACCCTAGCGAGGGAAACAGGTTTTCCCAAATCATCAAAAACCTAAAAAATCAGGGGATTGTATGGTTTGACAAAAATCCTGGGAACACTCCAAAATTTAGGAAAATATTTTTGTCGCGGCAGAAAAAAATTGTTTTTCCAAAAAAAAATAAAAGCAGGATTGGAAAACAAGTTTTGC
>JAFGEM010000003.1 GCA_016931555.1 Candidatus Iainarchaeum sp.
GCCGCCACTACTGGTTATCTTGAACAGCATTTGAGTGTAAAGAGGCAGGAAAAGAAAATCAATGATTTTTTTGAATCTAAGGGAACTATTTTTTTAGCACTTGACAATAGGCGGCTTGTGGGGTTTATTTTTGCAAAGGCACTGGATCTCAAAATACTGCTTCCTGAAAAAATAAAATTAAATTACTCTCTGGAAAGGTCTTTTTATATTTGGGACTTGCACATAAGCAAAGAGTACCGCAGCAGAGGCATTGGAACAATGCTGCTGAATGCAGTGATTAAGGATATTGACAAGGCATTGTTTGATTACTTGTTCATAAGCGCGTGGGAGGGCAATGTGCCTGCTAGTAACTTATACAAAAAAAACGGTTTTGCTTTCTGCGCAGCTCTGAGACAGGAAAAAATCAAGAAAGACAAGAGAGGAAAATTCATTGTAACAAGGCAATTCATGGTTAAAAGCCTCAAAAACACTTAAATGTATACATAACAATAATTCGGGTTCTGAATAAACACAGCCCTAAATTTTTCTCTGGCCGGTTTTTCTTTTAACGGTCTTGCTTCCAACAAAACCGCCTGCAAGCCCTATTGCAAAATTAATTACTGCGAGGAAAAATGCGCCAAAACCCACCGAAAAAATAATTATTGACTTGTATTCTTCCAAAGAAAGAGTTGCAAAAAAGTCTCCGCCCTGGGCTATAACTTCATTCATTTGCTCCTGCCATGCGGCATCACTCAACAACAAAAGGGATCCGGCGCTTAAAAGCATTAATGCTAACACGCCAATTGCTGCTCCCACAGCGGGAACAAAAATAATTTCTTTTACCTCGTTTGTTTTTTTTGCGATTAGGTATCCGCTTGGGAGGCAGCCTATAAATGCAGGCAGGAAAAGTGCTATAAAAGAAAAAGCCATTAAGCCAGCTGAAAGCGTTACTTCCCCGTTTGCGGGAACAAAGAGTTCTCCCAAAAAATCCATTGCAGTAAAAAGCACTAGCGTGAGAACGGCTGCGAGTATAAGTTCTTTCCAAAATTCCCTGAACATTCAATAAAATAATGCATAAACCCTTATTTTATTGTTTCTGCGGGCATGCCGAATTATATTTCGCTGCAATTGCATTGCATATTGCTTTCTATTTCACAGTGCAAGCCAAATCCATCAGCACTTGTTTCTCCTGATTGCTCTAATGCCCCGCAAATCATTTGCTGTCTCAACCCTTTCGGCAGATTCAAGAGATATGTGTTTACAAGGGAAACAAAATTTTGCACACTGGATTCCAAAGCATTTACTGTTGCTTCCAACAAATTCATTTGCTGCTGCAATTCCAAATTCTGCGCCTGCAACTGCACAACCTCGCTTTTCAAATTTTCCACCTCTGCCTCCAACTCACTTGTGTTGGAAATACTGCAATTAGAATTGTAGTCCTCGGAGATTAAGCCGCAAGAGTATTGGTTACATGCCCCTTCAGTGCAATAGTCGTGGGCATCGTCTGGATAAAGTTTCCAATAAAAATACGGTGGAGTTTCCTTCAAAATACAGGTACTGTCAGGACAGTCTCTTGGAAAACCGCATTCATTTGCATTGTCATTAACAAACTCGCACTCAGCATTTGCAGCATTGCAAGAATCATCAGTGCAAGGGTTTCCGTCATCGCAAGTCTTTTGGCTGCAACTGCAACCAACACTGTCAACGGCTTCTCCTAAAGGCGTGTCTGGGCATTGATCAGCATCATTAGGGACACCGTCGCCGTCTGAATCAGGGTTTTGGCCATAAGTAACATCGTCAAAATCAATTGTTGCAGGGCTTGTGGCATTATCTTCTGCATACATGGCTATTTTTGCTACATTTACTTTTAGGACTGCTGTACTTGATATTGTTTCCAAGAGTTCCCCGCTTTCATTGTATATGTTCAAGGCTATGTTTGTCCCGTCATAATCTAATTCCAGTTTAAACCAGGTTCCTGTTTTTGCTTCCTGCGATGAAGCTACCCAGTTAAATCCGTCATACAATTCAAAATCTCCTTTCCATCCTCTGAATGCTGCGTATGCTATTGCTCTGCCTTCAGCACTTAACAGCATATACACTGCGGTTTGGTTTGCCGAGCTAGCTCTTAGCCATGTGCTATATTTTCCTGTTCCTATTGGCGTTCCTGGAGTAGAGTATAGTATTCCTTGATGGTCGTAGCTTCCCTGTGTGGTCATTCTTAACCCATACACTCCGTTCTTTTTTGCGCTTGCTGATACTGCTGCAGAGCCGCCTTGTGTTACAGACCCTGTCCAAGTCGGATTGTTTGTATAATCTCCATCCTCAAAATCATCAATTATTGGTGCAGTTGGATCAGTTGAAACAACAGGGAGTTCATTAACAATTAATTCAGGTTGGCTTGTCGTTGCTTCCGTGTTTTGGTCAAAATTATTGTTTTGGTCTTGTGTAGTGCCAGCAACGCCCCCCACAATTAAAATTAGCGCAATTAGCAAAAAAATTTTTTGAAATTTCATTAAACCAACTCCCAATAAATTAGCATAATTTTTAAGGGGAAGGGCGTAAAAACAATTGGATTTAGTCAAAAAAACAGTACATTCCTACATAACTTGTTTTTTTGAGGCTGTTTGAAAAATGAAATGTGTAAATTGGTTTCAGGACAATTTGAATTGCTTCAACGAATTTTAATACTTTTCAGAGTTTAATCTTTTGATGCAGCACGAGCCCGATAAACTGAAGAAATTCCTTGGTTTTTTCCCGTATTCAGAATTCAAGCCCTCGCAACTCCCTGTAATGGAATTTGTTTCAAATGTCGTTGAAAAAAAAGGCATTGGCTTGGTTGAAGCCTATTGCGGCTTTGGAAAAACAATTTCTACGCTTGCCCCTGTTTTTGAGGCAGGAAAAAAAGTGCTTTTGCTTTCTCCGACTCATACTGCGAGAAATGCGGGAATTGCAGAGGCTTTGAGAATAAACAAGGTTAACGGCAAAAAACTCATGGTTGCGGATTTGCGCTCCAAATCACACATGTGCTTTATGTTTCCACACTCGCGGTTTAGCTATGAGGCCTGCTGGAGATTCAGAAAATTCAAGGAATGCGATTTTTTCAAATCAACTTATTACGGGAAAGAACTCTCTAAAAAAGCCAAGAAAGCAATTGCCGAGGCAGAAGCCCTTGTTTTTTACAATCCTGAAAAATTTTTTCCGGAAAATAACATTAAAAAAGAACCCAATTTTTTTAGGGAAGTTGAAAAAATTTCGCGGGAAAATAACGTGTGTTTTTACGAAATAATGAAACAAATCATCCAAAAAGCAGATCTAGTTGTTTTGGATTACTACTGGTGCTTTACAGAACTATTTGCCTCGCTTAAAGCACTGATAAACCCAAAAGACTTTGTGTTATTGATTGATGAAGCAGACTTGCTGGTTGACAGGCTTTACAACAGCCTTCACACTAAACTGGCCTTTCAGGGAGTAAAAGATTTGGTTAGCCAGCTAAAGCAAATTCTAAAAGACGAAGAAGAACTGGATAAAGAAAAACATATGCTGAAAAGAATTCTAAAAGACATGGAGCCTGATAACAAGAAAAGTGCATCGGATGGCAAGAGCACTTTGAATGAAGCAGATCTAGAATTTTTAAAAGAATTTTCCAGCCACACTGTTAAACTTCTGCAATTTCTTCCGCCAAAAAAACCACTTTTGCCGGAAAAAATAATGTGGGAGTATATTCACGGATTTGAGAAAAGCACACAATCAAATGATTTGAAAACTCCAATTGCGTTTGATGATATTGTCAAAAACATTGAAAGAATAACAAACTTAATTGACTCCGACAATGGCTCTGAAAAGGCAAGATTCCGGCCTGATTTATTCTTAAAAAGGCTCAGCCAAATACGGGGCTCGGAACAGCACATTACGTTTATTTCTGAATCACAGGAAATTTTTATCAAGCCGTTTGAAATAAAATGCGAAATACTTTCAAGCGGATTAACCGCAGCTGAAACACTAAAACAATTTTACAGTGCAATATTGTTCTCGGCAACAATTGGAGACGAAAACCTGTTTATGGAAGAATTTGGTTTGGACAGCAAGACAAGTGTCTTTAAGCTCAGCCGCATGCCGCATGAAAACCTTACGCTCATAATTGACACAGAATTGGATTCAACATTCAGCAATCGAACAGCTAATGCCCCAAAATACGCGTCAAAAGTCAAACTATTATTGGAAACAGATTCCTCGCTATTAGTAAGCTGCTGCAACCAATTCGAAACAAACCAAATAATCAAAGCAATTCCGGAAATAGAAAACGCAACAGACAAAGAAAACCTCGACGCAGGCAAACCATACGCGCTAAACATCCGCACAAAACACGCGAGGAGCACAAACAAAGCAAGCAAAGTAAGAAACTGCATTGTAATGGGCCTCCCCCTTCCGGACTACTCTGACTTTTATTTCAAGCAGAGAAAAAATTATTTGGAAGAAAAATACGGCAAAAAACACACGGGAAAACTAATCAACAGAAAAGCAGTAGACATTGCAGTGCAATTGCTCGGGCGCATTACACGCGACCTAAAAAACCCAAAAGCACTAATCCTCGCAGACAAACGCTACAAAAACGATTACTTCCTCCAAGACTTTTATTATAAAATAATCCCAAAATACCTAAAACCATACATTCAATTCGCAAGCAACAACAAAGAACTCAAAACACAAGTGCAGGGCTTCTGGAAAAAAGTACGCCCCAAACCACGAATTGCTGCATAACAGTCGGTGTTAAATTGTTTTAAGTGCCTTCGTTTCTTATGAATGAAGTAAAATTCAACAGGGTTTTTGAGTGGAAAAAAGGCGATAAATTTCAGGGTTGGCAGGTACCCAACAACTGGAAGGTGCAAACAGACTTTGTTTTTACCCCAAATTTTGTTGAACAGGCTAAAAAAGAAAATATTGATTTGAAAAAGCTTGCCTTTAGCTCTGCGTGGAAGCATCACTTGATTGAGGATAATATTATGGATCCCGCAACCTTAAAGCCCATCTTGCAAGTTAAGCACGTTACTGCCAGGTTTGTCTCTTTAAGGCGCGGCGGTGTTTTATCCGAAGAAACAGTCAACGGCCTAGCAAAAGCTGTTTTTCATTTTTTTGTCGATCCCGTTCGAGAGGGGTTGAACAAAAAATACCGTGAGGAAAAAGACCTGCAAGCTAGGAAAAACCAAGAAAAGAACCAACGCCCCGGAGGCAAAAACATTGATTATGGCTGTGTACTGCCTGGGGTTACTCTGGAATTTTATGTGAAGGAATATCCTGATATGCATACTAACTCGCGCAAAAGATTTCATGCAGGAAAGTTCAATATAGAAAGCGTTCGCCCCAAAAAATCTGCGAGATCAAACCCAACAAGTTTTAATAATTCTTAGCCAACTTTTTATCATGCAAGTTTCTAAAGAAAGCTATTTTGGCTTGGGTCGAGTGCCAATTGGAATAGGCGCTGTAATAAACGGCTGGAATATTTCTGAAAAAGATTTTCACAATCCTGATACTTTGAATGTTGTTGATTTTAGGGGCCTGACTACTGCTTGTGCTTGGGATTGTTTTCATTGTTTTACTGGTAAGCTTGAAAAAAATTTGACTTTAGAGGAAATCAAAAGAATTATTGGTGAGGCTGCTGAGTTAAAGGCAAAGGCAATTAATTTTTTGGGGGAGGGCGAGCCTACGCTTGACAAGGATTTTTTTGAAGTAATTGAATATGCTGCTGCTAAGGGAGTGCAGGCTGTTGTTTTTACTGATGCTGCAACAAAAATGCGCGATAAAAAGTTTGTGGAAAGGGTTTTTGAGAGCGGTGCAAGTGTTTGCCCAAAGTGCGACAGCCTTTGGAATGCGGAATACCAAAATTGGGTTGTTGGAGACAAAGAGGAAAAGTTTTTTGGGCAGAGAAAGCAGGCACTGGAACTTTTGATGGAAACTGGTTTTAATGCGCCTGCTGAGGACGGAACAACACGCCTTGGTTTTGACATGGTTCTTTCTAAGCGGAATTTTCACGAGGTTGAAAAAACACTGCGTTTTTGCAGGGAGAACAATCTTTTCATTTGCTTTACTACTTTTTTGCCTGCAGGCCGAAGCGCTAAGCAGGATTTTGCAAAAGACCTTGTTCTTTCTCAGGAAGAGCTTCAGCAAGTGCGTGACACAGTAAAAAAAATTGACTGGGAAGAATACAATTTTCATCACGTTGTCCAGAATAATTTTGCAACAATGTCCTGCGTAGAATTAATGCAGATATTCGGCGATGGTTCAGTAAGCCCGTATCCGGGAAACGAAACGCGCATTGGCAACATTCGCGACAATACAATAAAAGAGCTCTATGAAAAAATTCTTGAAAAATACCCAAAACACAATTTAGAAACATTCGACGGAAACTGCTTGTACAGGCCAAGAATGTGACAATCGCCGAAACAAACGAATTCTTTAAATTCTCTAATTTTTGATTATTATTTAGGAATATAATTAAATACTATAGTGAGTTATATGTTTGATATGGATACTACTATTCAGGTTAGTAAGGATTTGAGGGAAGAATTGCAGAAGCGCAAGCGCCACAGCAAGGAATCTTACGAGGATGTTATTTGGGATTTGATAGAGGATACTATGGAGCTTTCAGAGGAAACATTAAAGGAAATTGAACAGTCGCGGAAAGAGATTAAAGAGGGCAAAGTAATTCCTTTTGAGAAACTCAAAAAAGAATTGGGATTGTGAATGTACTCAATTCTTTTTACTCCTACTTCAAAGCGCGCGTTTCTTAAGCTTGAGAAGACAGTGCAAACGCGCATTGCAGCAGTTCTAGGGCGTGTGTGCATTCGCCCGGAGCATTTTTTCAAACGGCTTGTTGGTGTTAAATCTTACAGTTTGCGCGTTGGAGACTACAGAGTAATCGCAGACATACAACACAACCAGCTAATAATTCTTGTTATTCAAATAGCCCATAGGAAAAAAGTTTACAACAAACCCTAACTGCTACATAACCTATTGTTTGGTTTCGAACAATCACTGCTCCCTAAAAAGCAGTTAGAATTAAATTGTTTTGAGCACTATTTTTTAGCATGCCAAAGCAAAGGCGCTTACTGATTCGCTTGCGCAAACAGCCAAACACATTATCGCGAAACACCAAGCAAGTGCAAGAATTTGTGAGTGCCTCAATAAAAGAATATGCTTCCCAAACATTTGTGCGGGATCTTATGGCAGGGCTAAATTTTTTAAAGCAAGGGGGCGCAATGCGGGCGGCAAAAAGATTTAACCTTTCAATGAACGCAGATTTTCTGCCCGAAGCAATAAGAGCAAAAGAAATATTCCTCTGGGAGCGTGTTATTGGTGGGCACATGTTTGCAGCAAGAGCCCAGCAAAAAGGCATTGTTCCCGGAAACCCCAAAGCAGATGTTTTAGCTTCAAAAATAAGGCGCGAAAACGACGAACTAATAATCAACGCCTGGCACAAAGCAAGCCTCATAACAGACAAAACAAGAGACTCTTTAATGAAAACAGGCATAGACGCGCCACTAGCGCCGCACTTCGCACTCTATCCAAATAAAAAGAACAAGGGCAGACAGTAAAAACACACTGCTTTTAATTAAAACCATTAACTTATACATAACTGTGTTTTGGGTCTGGGTTTTTCAGGCATCAAAAAAGACAATACAAAGGCTTAGAGACTGCCATCCCTCTCAAATAGACAATATTTAGATTATCTCTAATTCCACTATGCATTTAATTCTAATCCTGCTTTTTTACTTGTTATGAATTTAGAAGAATTGAAGAAAAAGGTTATTGCTTTTCGCGATGAGCGGGATTGGAAGAAGTTTCATAATCCAAAGGATTTGGCTCTTTCTATTAACATTGAAGCAGGGGAATTGGGCGAGATTTTTCAATGGAGAACAAATGAGGAAATAATGGGGGCTCTGAAAAACCCAGAAAAATTGCGAGAGTTAAAGCACGAGCTTGCTGATATAGTGATTTATTGTTTGGATCTGGCTGAGGAAACAGGCGTTGATCTAGAGCAGGCGATTCTTGAAAAGCTGGAGCATAACAAGAAAAAATATCCTGTTGAAAAGGTCAAGGGTTCGGCAAAAAAATATACGGAGTTGTGACTTTGAAGCTTTATTCAGGGACAATAGGGCAATTTGTTCAAGATGCAATGCAAAATGAGGTTGCGGACAAGATAAGGGAAAGTTTTGAGAGTTATTATGGGCGCCGAGTGGGTCTGAGTGAAATGACTTCTTGGACTAATTCGTTGCAGTTTCTTAAGAATGTTTTAGAGAGTTCATCGCCAAGCGAGAACATGATTGTGCTCGAGTATGAACTGCCATACACAACCCAAAGGATAGATTGTCTCATTTTTGGCAAGGGAGACAACGAAAGGGGGAACGTGTTACTGCTTGAATTGAAACAGTGGGAAAAAGTAAAAGACTGCGATATAGACGAGAATGTGGTTACCTTTGTTGGTGGACGAGAGAGAATGGTGTCGCATCCTGCTTATCAAGTCAAGGGTTACCATTTTTACTTGGAAGATTTTATGCAAATCTTTCAAGAGAATACTGCGCCGAATCTGTCTTCTTGTGTTTACTGTCACAATTACTCAAAAAATAAAAACGGAGCTTTGTTTTTGCCAAAATTCCAAAAAGTGCTGCAAGATTTCCCTGTTTTCACTAAAGAAGACTTCGAAAAACTAAGCGATTTTTTGAAAAAAAAGCTCTCTAAAGGTCAAGGCTTGGAAATATTCAACAGGTTTAATGAGAGCAACATTAGCCCGTCAAAAAAACTTGTTGAAGTTGCAGGTTCTATGATTAAAGGGCAGAAAATGTTTAACCTGATAGATGAGCAGATTACTGCGAATAACACTATCGTTGACAGGGCAAAAAAGTGTTCTAAACTAAAGACAAAATCAGTGGTAATAATAAGGGGTGGACCAGGAACAGGCAAATCAGTTATCGCGTTAAACGCTTTGGCAGAATTGCTCGGCAAAGGAATGACAGTGTTTCACGCCACAGGCTCGGCAGCATTCACAAGAACGCTCAGAAAAATTGTTGGCTCAAGAGCAGATAAACTCTTCAAGTATTTCAACAGCTTTACAAAACACAATGAAAATGAAATCAATGTTTTGATTTGTGATGAAGCGCATAGGATCAGAAAAACCAGTGATTCTCGCTACGCCCGCAAAGAGGAAAGGTCAGATATTCCGCAAGTGGATGAGCTGATAAAGGCTGCAAAAGTTTCCATTTTTTTCATTGATGATTATCAGGTAGTGACTCCGCAAGAAATCGGAACTACAAAGTTGCTCAGGGAGACGGCAAAGAAGTTTAATGCGGAAATATTTGAGTTTGAGCTGCAAACCCAGTTTCGGTGCAGTGGCTCTGATGGATATCTCAACTGGGTTGATAACACTCTTGGTGTGAGAGAGACAGCCAACACACAGCTTACAAAGGGCGAAAAAATGGAGTTCAAAATATTTGACAGTCCAAAAGCGTTGTACGCAGCAATCAAACAAAAAAATCTCGAAAAGCAGAACTCTGCGCGGCTCGTCGCTGGTTTCTGCTGGCCTTGGAGCGACCCAAGACCAGATGGTAGTTTGGTTGATGACGTTGTTATTGGTGATTTCAAAATGCCTTGGGAGGGAAAAACAGGCAAAAAACTAGCTAAAGGGATTCCAGAAGCGCCGCTATGGGCATTCGACCCAAATGGCGTGAATCAAATAGGATGTATCTACACAATACAGGGTTTTGAGTTCGAGTATGTGGGTGTGATCTTTGCCAAAGACTTGACTTATGATTTGGCTGCAAAAAAATGGGTTGGGAAGCGCGAGAATTCGAGCGATCCAAAGCTCAAAAGAGAAAAAGACGAAGAAAAATTCCTAAACTATGTAAAAAGCATTTACCGGGTTTTGTTGACAAGGGGGATGAAAGGCTGCTACGTTCATTTCATGGACAAAAACACGGAAGCGTTCTTCAAATCAAAGTTGCAGCAATAGGGCTAGCTCTTACGTGCTAAAGATACAAAAGGAATCCTCAATAGCGCTTTCTATTTGTTCATTGTCTACTGCTAAAGAATTTTTTAGTTGACAGTCTTTTGAAAGCTGTTCAAAAATTTGTTCCTTGGCTAGGCCAGAGAACAAAAGCCCGATTATTATATCTCCCAATTCTTTTGGGTAACCCATTATACTCAACTCCCGAGCACCCAAGTAGCTTACCTTAATTTGTTTAGAGGGTTTAAAAATAAAACGGAAGTGGATTTCCTCTATTCGCATCATATTACAATCCCCCCAACAACGCACCCAACCATAAACGCCACCGCTATTTTTCCGAAGTCAATTGCTTTTTTTTCTTCTCCGCTCGCGATTAGGTCTGCGAGGTTAAGAATTACTGCCCAGGAAGTGCCGACGAAGATGATGAAGAAGGGGGACGCATATACAATTACACATAATACACACTACAATGTTATTTTAAACCCATTGTCATTATACACACTAATATGGCGAAGCAAGCAAAATACGTGAGAAAAAACATTACAATTACAACGGAACACGAAAAATACATTCAAGACAAGGTCATAAACCTAAGCAGGTTTGTGCAGAAAAAGATTGATGCGGAGAGAAAGAAATGACGAAAAAAGAACAAAGCCTTGCAAAGGATGATTTTTCTATTAATACTGCCCTGCAGTGGGCGCGCTGGTGCCCAGTGCACAATGGAAGTCCTCCTCCGTTTGATGGGAAGGGTTATCAATGCAAGAAATGCGGCAAATTTGTTTGTGCAATGTGTTTTTACGTTACTTCAAAGGGCCCTAGGTGCCACAATTGCTTGAACGACATTCCTGAAACAGAACTGAAGAGTCTCAAGGCATTTTACAGTCCAAAAGCATATTCAAAAACAAGGAAGCAATATCTGGCTTTTGGCTTAATTCCAATGCTATTCGTTTTTTTTGTTGTAATGCCAATAATACTGTTTTTAGGCTTGTGGAATGAACCAGCGCCAGCTGCCGCAGCTATTGCGGCAATGAGTATAACAATTCTCTTTTTTGCAGGAATGTTCTATTTCTACAGAAAAATTAAGAAAGAAGAAGCAAAAACCCCTTGACTTATACATAACCTAAATTCGGGTTCCGGGGTTTGCGTGCTCCCTGTTTAAATGCCTTTTCCGTTTCGCTTTCAAACCGCTTTTTGCGCGCTGCTGTCTCGTAGAATTCCAAACTCTTCCGCTATTCTCCCTATATGGGCCTTTCAAGCTACCCCTTGGAACGCTTGCTTTCGCTTTAAAGTGCGAATAAATGCGCTTTAGAGGGAATTGAGGCATCTCGCGCTGCGCGCGTTCCACTGCAAAATAGCTCAAATCAGCTATTAAACGCATTATAGTGCGCTTTAGCGCCAAAATAGCCCCCTGTCCCTATCCATATAACCCGTATTATGCGGCGTATTTCCTAAGGAAATTTGAAAATTTTTTTGTGGAATTCGTGGAAAAATAGTATTAGTGGAAGTGTGGGTGGGAGCGCGTTTGAAGCCACTCTCAGAATATAGTTATGTATAAGTTAGCCTGTTTTTGGGGTTTGAAATGGCTTTACTCTGCAAGCCCTATTTTGATCCGCTCATTCTCTGGAATAGCATCAAGCTTTTCCTTTTCAACCTTTTCCAATTGCGCGAAAACATTTACTGGAAAATAAGCAACTGAATTGCTCTCTGTACTCATTGGAGTTTTTCCCCAAAAAATAACAATTCTGGACCCCTCTGGCCAGAAAGCAATTTCCCCGAGAACAAGTGGTTCCTTTTTAGCGTTCTCTTGGGCTATATCAAACCCTATGTAAAAATAGGCCTCTTGCCCCCATAAATTCGCTTCTCCCTCTATTGGGAGGTGCTTTAAAACAGCCTCAAGTGTCTGTGGGTTGGCATTATTAGCCTGCGCAAATAAGGGTATTTCTCCTATGCTAACTTTGAGCCTTGGCATGTTAAATTTTTTGGGGTAAGGGGCTTAAAACAACAACAAATTATGTATATTTTAGCTACATAATTAATTTGTGTTTTAATTAAATTTTCTTTGCTCCTTTTTGTTTAAATGCGCAGGTCTTTAAGGAAAGCAAAAAAGAAGCCCAGAAAAAAGGTTTCTATGAAGAAGCGCGGTTTTAAACACCGCCTGTTGAGGTATGGTGTGCCGCTTGCAATGGGTGCTGCCCTTGTCGGCGTAAGCTACAAGTTTCTCGCTAAAAAGCCTCTCGCGCATGTTGAGCCGCCTGCAAAGAAACGCGTGCTTGAACAGTATAATGCTTTGCGCGAGCTTGGTAGGAGAAGGTGCCTTGTTTTGAATCCTTTTGTTGTGCAGAATAAAATTTATTTTGAGCAGACAATGGATTCTTTTCACAGGAATATTTTTTCCCAGTTCAAAAGAGTTGGCAGGGAGGAAGGAGGAGTAATTTTTTTTATTCCAAGTGAAAAGCGTTTTCATTTTCAGACTTTTGAGTCTCCTGAAGGCAAGCGCATGGAGAGTGCTTTGCGCAAAGCAGAGAGGGGAGATTTTTCTGGTTCCGCGCGCATTATTGATGCGCTTGGAAAGTGGCAGTGGACTGATACTTTGACTTTGCCTTCTGGGCAAGAGATTAAATTAACCGGGGATTTTTTGGTTGACAGGTTTAAACTTTATATGGCTCTTTGGGAGAAGAGAAGGGCGTTGCAGCAGCAGGGTAGAGTTGTATAGGAATGCCCTTGTTTTGATTGAGAATCGGCGCACGCGTTTAATTGCCCAAGGCAAGCCTGTTCCAAAAATAGGCACTACACTTGGTTTAAGAATAGGCGAGGTAAGTGATTCTTTGGAATTGCGCAGGGCTCTTTTGCAGGCTATGCTGCCTGTGGATGTTGTTAATGAAATTAAAGCCGGGTTTGAGGCGCGCTGGCTGCGCAACAGCGAGCTTGCTGAACAGCATGCAAGGCGCGCGCAGTTTGAGGCAGAGGCTGCTGCAGAAAAATTGCGCAGGAGTCAGGTTCCAAAAATGTGGAGAATGCAGCCGCAGGCAAAACCAGTGAAGAAAAATCCTGATGCGAGTGGAAAACCCGCAAAGAAAACTCTTCCTCAAAAAAAGGCTGTGGGGAAGAAACCTGTCCAAAAAAAACCTACGGAGCAAAAGCAGGCGCCCCGCAAGAAAATAGTTTCAAAGAAAAAACAGCGCAGGCGCAGATAACTATTTTCTTCTGTGTTTTCTTGCAAGTGGAATTGGTTTTCTTATGAATGGCATTTTTAATCACTTTTTTTCCTTGAGCCTGTCATACTTTAGTGCCATGTATACAAACGCCATTGTTGATAATCCTGCTATGAGCAATTGTGTTTCGGGGAAAAGCGCTGCAACAAGCACTATTGCTATTGCGCCTCCCACTAGCAATGCCTTGTCTGTTTTTGCGTTCATTCTAACCAATTATCTCCAATTTTTTTTCGTAGTAAAGCAAATGCCCTTTAAGTTTTTTTGTTACGACTGCAATTATTATTAGCACTGTAAACAATGTGAGTGCAATGCTCAGGGTTATTTCTAATATTGGGATTTCTGTCATTAATAATCTTATTACAAGTGTTATTGGCGCTGTTATTGGAATATAGCTTAGTATTACTGGTATTGCGGAATTTGGGTTTTGGAAGAAGAATATTGCTGCCCAGCTTGGTATGAGCGAGACCATTGTTACTATGCCGCTTATCTGGTTTGCCTGCCGCGTGTCAGACAGCATTGAGCCAATGCCTGCAATGAGGAACGCAAACAAAAAATATCCCAGAACAAATAACAAAACAATCAATGCTATTGAAATTATTGAGACTTCTGGAATGTGTGCCATCCAGAGCAGTTCCGGCATTATTACTGTTGCAATTGATATTGAAATTAGCCATGCCCCTAATTGCCCTATTCCAAGCAACCCCAATCCAAGTGTTTTTCCCACTAATAATTGCCTTGTTGACACGCTTGTCAATAAAATTTCTATTAGCCTGTTTTCTTTTTCTTCCACCATTCCGTAGAGGAGATAGCCTGCGCTTATGAATATTACTAAGGCAAATATTGCTCCGAATATTGATGGAATTAGCATTGGAAGTGGGATTGGCGTTTCAAGGGAGCGTTGCATTACTATTTCCTGGGGAACTTCTGCTCCGAACAGTGCCTGCATTCCCGCGAGCATTACAAAGCTTATTGGGAGCACTAGCGTAAACAAGAGATATCCTTTTCTTCTTACATTTGTTTTAAACTCCTGTTTTGCTATTGTCAGTATTTTATCCATTTTTCAGCCTCCACTACTGTAAGGAATATTGATTCTAATGTTGGAATCTGGCTTTCGAATTTTCTTATTGCAAGCCCATTGTTCACGAGCAGCCGCAAAATCTCTTCCGGCGTAACCTCAACTTCAAGCAATAACTCTGCTTTTCCGTGCTCTTTTTGAACAATTTTTTTTATTCCGGGAACTTTTGGAATGTTTCCCCTGTACTCTATTATTGCGCTGTTTTGCGAGTATCTGTCTTTTATGTCGTCAATGTGCCCGTAGAGAACCCTGCGCCCCTTGTTTATTACTATCATTCTGTCGCAAACAGCTTCTGCAATGTTTAGGTTGTGCGTGCTAAGTATAATTGTTTTTCCCTGTTCATTCTGGTGCTTTATAACATTTATAACAAATTTTATGCTGAGTGGGTCTAATCCGGAAAATGGTTCATCCAAAATCAATAAATCTGGCTCTGGAACAATAGTGCTTATAATTTGTATTTTTTGCTGTGTTCCCTTGCTCAATTCAAAAATCCTTTTGTCCTTGTATTCGATTAGCTCCATTTCTTTCATGAGTTTTGTTGCGCGCTGTTCTGCTGTCTTTGCATCAATTCCTTTAAGCGCTGCAAGATATTTTATTACATCCATTGACGTCTGGTTTTTGTACAGTCCTCTTTCTTCTGGGAGATAGCCAATAGTGTTTTTTGTTTTTTCTGTGAACTTTCCTCCAAAAATCTCTACTTTTCCATCATAATCGTCAATCAGATTCAAAAGCATTCGTATTGTAGTGGTTTTTCCCGCGCCATTCGGCCCCAGCAACCCAAATATTTCTTTCTCTTTCACCTGGAAACTCATTTTAGAAACAGCTCTCTTGTTTCCAAAAGTTTTTTCAATATTGTCAACGTGCAGGGCAATATTTTCGTCATCCATGCAATCATTTTGTTTAAACTGCTTAAAAAGATTGTTCTTTTATTTTTCAGCCGAAAACAAACAAAAAAACCGTTATGTATAATAATTCGTTGTTGGTAAAAAA
>JAFGEM010000033.1 GCA_016931555.1 Candidatus Iainarchaeum sp.
AAAACATTGTTTTTCATGTATTATAGAATATACAGTAATTTGTTAAATTGTTTTGCAACTCCAAAAAAGTTTTTAAGCAGCCTTCTTTCGCCTTCTTGCAGGGAGAACTCTTGCAGGCTCTAGCGCAGGCTCTAATTTGCTTGGAACCCTGCTCTGCCTCAATGCCAGCGCTGTTTTTTTAACACCAATTCTTCCCGCTCTATAGGCTAGCCTTGGATTAGTTGCAAGCCTCACTGCTTTTGATGGTTTCCTTGCTCTTGAAGCAGCAAGCTTTTGCTCCATTTTAGCGAGGCGCGCTTCAATAGCACGTTTTGCTAATTCTGCCTCTCTCGGCGAAAGCCGGACAGAATGAGCCAAAGCACGGTTAGCAACAGCCCTTGACTCATTAAGATTTCTCGCTAGTTTCCTTGTTCTCCTTGAAGCAGGCATAAAAATGGACCTTAAACAATAAAGGCAAAAGCGCTATTTAAGCTTATCCAAAAAACACAAAGAAATTGAATTATATCTTTTTCTAAAAAACAATAATACTGGTTGCATGGCAAAAAAACAGGAAAAAATTGTTGTAATAATTCCAGCACATAATGAAGCGGACACTATTGGAATGCTTTTGCGTTCACTGCAGCTCCTGAAACATGATGGCGTAATCCATGAAATAATAACAGTGGATGACGGGAGCACTGATAACACGGGGAAAATTGCAAGAGACTATGGTGCAGAGGTAGTGAGGCTTCCGCGCAATTCTGGAAAAACATTTACGGCATATACTGGCCTGAAGGAAGCGGAAAAAATAAAGGCGACAATTGTTGTTACTCTCGATGGTGACCTCGCCCCCGTAAGAAGAGAACAAATAGAGAAGCTTGTTAAGCCTGTGCTTGAGAGACAGTGTGATATGAGCATTGGGAATGTGAGAGAGGGTTTTTATCGCGCCCTAAGCGGGCAACGGGCAATAAGAGTGAGTGCATTAAGGAATATTCCTGAAAGAGTGGTTGATTATTATGCAGGAGTCAAAAATGGAAAAATGAGGAGAAGAGTTGGTTTTGGTTTGGAAAACGCATTGAACCGCGGCATACAGAATACTTTTTGGGTTGATACTTGGTTTGAGACATTTAGACGCCATGCAGAGCGTTTTAATGAAAGTGCAGAATTAGAAATGGAAATTCCCAGCATATTGGCAAAAAGGCTGAGAAAAGCATCAGAAACAGTGAAAAAGCACAAACAAGAAGAAGCGCAGGCAAGAAAAAGAAAGAGGCGGAGAAAATGACTTCTAAAATTTTGTTTGGTACAGCAGGAATTCCTATTTCAACTAAACAGCATGATTCAGTGAATGGGATTAAAAGAGTGCGTGAATTGGGTTTGGATGCAATGGAACTTGAGTTTGTGCGGGGAGTGCATATGAATGAGGCTACTGCAAGAGAAGTTGGAAGGGCAGGTGCTGAGAATAATGTTTTGCTGCGTGTGCACGCGCCTTATTTTATTAATTTGAATTCAAAGGAAAAAGCAAAGGTTGCTGCGAGCAAAAAGAGGATTCTTGATTCTGCAAAAATAGGGGCGATTGCAGGCGCGCGGATTGTTACTTTTCATCCCGCGTATTTTCAGGGAGAGGAAAAGAAAAAAGTCCTTGAAAAAGTTATTGGAGAAATTGGGGAAATACAGGATTATTTGAAAGAGCATAAAATTAGAATTGCTTTGGCTCCGGAAACAACTGGGAAACCAACACAACTTGGAAGTCTGGAGGAAACAATTCAAATGGCGGAAGCCGTGAAGGGAGTGCTTCCAATGGTTGATTTTGCGCATTTGCATGCGCGTGAAAACGGGCGTTTTAAGGGAAAAAAGGATTTTGAGGAAGCAATAGGCTCTATTCCAAAGAGGTTTCTGGGAGAGTTGTTTATGCATGCCTCTGGAATAAATTTTTCGGAAAAAGGGGAAAGGAACCATCTTGAAATGGAGGATAAAACAAATACTTTCAATTATAAGCACATGCTTGAGGCTTTGAAAGATTTAAAGGTTTCTGGGAGCATTATTTGCGAGTCTCCTAATATTGAGGAAGACGCATTGTTAATGCAAAAATATTACAGGCGATTGTAATGCAACGCAGGCCAAGAAAATCAGGTAACTCTCTGAAAAGAAGAAAGGACCCAAACCAGTTAAAATTGCCTTTCAGGGCTGCTGATAGGAAAGTTGAGATTCTTGACAGGTTAGGCTGGCTTGAGCGCAATATTCATGAACAGACGCGAAGGGTTACAGAGGGAGGCCCTAAAAGCATTTGGAAACAGCTTGATGCTTGGGATAAAGAAAAAAGGGTTTTAGAGGCTGAACTGCGCAGGATTAACAGACAACTTTCCTAAGGAAAAAGCAATGGTTTTTAAGTTTCGCGTACAGGATTTTTATATATGGCAGAGGCCTCTGACCCGCTTAGTTGGGTTGAACGCAGGATAAGTGGCGTTGCAAACTATTTGAGTGCAGGCATCAGCAGGTTTGTCGCATTCCTCTTCTTTTTATTCGGAATTGGAGCGTTTTTTGGGGCTTTTGTTTACACGAGTTTTCCGAAATTAGGCATTTACCTTATAGTAGCGCCGCTTTTATTAGGCTTAATTGCATACTATAATAAGACAGTGGCAATAGTGTTATTCATAGTTTTTTTGATTTTCCTTTTGTGATGAAAAATGGATTCAATTACATTGAGCGGAACAGAATTCAAGGCACTTGCTTCAGATACAAGAACCAGTATAATAAAGATTCTGAAGGAGAGGAACCATACTTTGAGCGAGCTTTCAAAACGCATGAATCTTGCTGCTCCGACAGTAAAACAGCATCTCGGAGTATTGGAGGGCGCTGCGTTAGTAGAACAAGTGGACGAAGGCAGAAAATGGAAATATTATTGCCTTACACGCAAGGGGAAAAAGATTTTTGGAAGCGAACAACCCACAAACATTTTGCTTTTGCTTGCGGCGAGCTTTTTCGGCTTGATTGCTGTAATGTATTCTTTCATGAATTTTCTCAGGGGGTATGAATCAGTAAATTTTTTGGCGAAACCTTTAGAGGGAGCAGGGAGAACTGCTGCAGAGGAAATGGCTCCAGCAATCGGCAATGAGATTGAGAAAACTGCGGCAGACTCATTAGGGTCGACAATGCAGGCGGAAATTCAGCAAACAATTGTTGCTACACAGCCCATTCCAATTCCTCTTGAATCCATACTAGTTGGAACAATTGTTGTAATTGTGATTTCTGTTGTGCTGGGTTTTGCTATTGCGCGCTTAAAACCATGCTGGCTAGTCAGGTAACTGTTTCTTCGTTGAAGCGCGAATTAGTGCACAGATTTAAAATGCTTTTTTAGCGCGCTCTTTTTGATGAACAAAAAGGGCGTGTTTTGCTTTCTGATTGTGCTCTGCTTTGCATTAGCGCAGGCAAGTGTCAGGGAGCAGGCAATTCAGGATTACTCGGAAACAGAAAAAGCCCTGGAAATTGCTTTTGAATTGGAAAAACTGGATTTGGAACGCACTATTCTCGAGCAAAACACTGATGTTCTTATAGGAAAAACTCTCGAAAAAGAATTGAAAAGCGGCATTACAGAACCGGAGAAAATCAAAAGAAGCATAAATTCTGCGCTGGCAGAATTTTTTTTGGAGTACGAAAAAGGCGGGAAATTAAAATTTTTGGGGGGCCCTGTTTCCAAAGATTTTTTGAATGCTAATTCTATTGTGATTGTAATTGAATGTCCTGTCCCGAAATAAGTTCCTCTCTAGAAAAGAAGTAGCTTCCTCAGTAGATTTGGTGGTCTACATGAGGAAGCTGAATAAA
>JAFGEM010000034.1 GCA_016931555.1 Candidatus Iainarchaeum sp.
ATTTCTAGCTTTTTGCTTTTTTACTGAATGGCTATTTGGTTATTGCCCTGCCATTTTTTCTTCTAATTCTTTTACTTTTTGTTTGTCTAATTCGATTCCGAGTGGTTTGGTTTTTTCTCTGTAGTTTTTCCAATACAGGTATAAGGAAACTAAGGAAAAAAAAGCTGTGATGCCTATCATTGTTATCGTGCCGAATTGTTCGAATATTGGGTCGTTGTTTGTAAGTAAGATTCCAATCCCAATAACAGCGAATATGGGAAAAATTACTAAAGACGCCAAAAAGCCCCATCTTACATAATTTACTCTGTACCTGTCTTGATAAACACCTTTTATATATACTGGTTTGACCTCAGTTATATCCTTTTTTTCCCGCTTTACACAATTAGCACAAAGAACTCCCAAATTTGTTTTGTAGATGCAAGCAGCGCAAACTGTTTTTCCACAATCGCTACAATGGTATCCTCCAGCGTCAAAAGCAGGCGGGGCGCCATTGTGAATTGGACACCAGCCACTCCAAACCATTTCTCTCTTTATTGAAAAGTTTTCCTTTGCCATATGCTTTCAAATAGGTTTTTGTCAAATAAAAAACTAGCGGTTTTCATTCTCTCTTGCAACATTAGTATGGCATACTTGTCTTGAACCCTCGTGTTCTATTAAGTCACAAATAGATTCGTTTTTTGTTGCCCGTGCTAATCGGTCATAACAAGTATCTCGGTAAGAGTCTTGTTCTATTTTTTGGCATATTGTTCTATCTTCGGTTGCGGTTGCTACCTCTTGGTAGCAAAGAGCTTTTTCATATATGTTAGTTGTTATTTCTTCACATATTGATGAATCTCCTAAGGTTTCAGCAATTTTTCTATAGCAACGCTCTAACAATACATTATTTGTCTGGTTCACAATCTTGGGGCATATTTGGATATCTTTTCTTTCTAAAGCCAAATCAAAGTAACAATTATCTCTTTGGTCTGGTGAGTCTAGTTGTTTACAAGTATCGTTCATTATTTCAATTTTAGAACGGGAGTCATCGCACTTAAATAATGGGTTATTGCAATTCTCGTCGCTACAAACATGGACTAAAATAGTGTCCTCAGGGCATTTGCAAGTCTTATAAACAGCGGGTTCAAAATAAAGATAGTGCCTTGGATCGCTGGCAAAGTAATCATATTCCTTGCCTATTTCGCACATTGTAGGTTTGCATTTTCCCTCTTGGCATACAGGTAAAGCAGGGGGTGTGCTGCTACAATGCCCACTGTTCCGATATTCTCGAAGTACAAAGTCTTGCAAATACGCGGCTTCCTCAACATGCACATAACTATGTGCAAAACGATCCTTCCCAAAGTTATAGTCTGCAAAATCGCAGCCAAACGATACAGCAGCACAATCTTCATCGACAGTACAATAATTTGCTTCTTCAATCTGTTCTCTAAACCTTTCATAATCACTTTTAGGCTCAGAAATCGTGCATCCGCTAAATGCAACCAGCGCAACTAACAAAACAATTAAGAGAATTTTTTTCATTTGGGCGACACCTCAAAAAACAGTTTTTCGCTTTTAAGAATGACTAGAATTGAAGCAATGTTTAAGAGGATTACAAAAAATAATTCTAAGACAAACCATTCTGAGTAAGTGTAACGCCCAAGCAGGATTCCTAATACTGAAAGGACAATTACAAAAAAATTAAACCCTATTAATATTACAAAAGAAACCTTCTTTTTGAGAAAAAAGAGAAAGAGCCCTATTAAGAAAAGAGGCAAAACAAGAACATTCGCCCCTGTGTTAACTTTTTCCAAATAGAAAACAAAATAAAGCGATAGAATTGAAACCGGCACGAGAACTATCCCAATCTTCCACCAGTTTTTTGCCTGCATATAACCTATTTCAACGCTTTTCTTGTTTTTAAACTTGTGTTTTTGCAAATCAGTTGTGTTTTGTGAAGCCAATACCAAAGGTTATTTTATGGCAATGTATTGCAGGAACCATAGCCTGATGGTCCTGTGTTGCAGCCGTATTGGCATTCACTCGGGCTTGTTCTGCTGCAGTCACTGTTTTGGTAGGCGTAGTGTGTTGAATCAGTGCAAACAGTTCCAACGTTACATGGGGGCTCCCGGGGTGTTGTTCTAACATTAATGTATGTTATTTTTTCGCGCGGTTCTGACATTAAATTATCTGCATTATTTTGTATTGAAGCTTCTACACTGTATGTTCCTTCTTCTGGGAATCTTAGGGTTTCATTGTAGGTTATGGTTTTGAATTCATGGCCTCCAAACGGGATTGGGAGGGGTATAGATTTATCTGGATTTGGGTTGTGATTAGCAAAGCTTATGTAAACAGTGCGATAGAGGTATCCTTCTAATGCCAAAACCCCTTCGTTGTAAACAACTATTTCCATTGTAACCAATTCGTTTGGCTCTGGTTCAAAGGGAGTGAAGTTGATGCTTATTGGGTTTAAAACTGCCTGAGTAGGGCTCCAAGAGGTTTGGCTTACTACTGGGTTGCATTGCTGGTCTTTATTGGCAGGGTTTTTGCTATACTTGTAATAGCATGAATATTCGCCGCCTTCATATTGTTTAAGATAACAATACCAACCGCCTGCGATACAACAGTCTATGTCAGTTTGCATGGTGCATGCATTAGGGCACAGCTCGTCGCTTATTGCACTGCATGTTGGTATGCTGCAGTCAGAATCGCTAGTGTAACTGCATGCTGCAGGGCAACAGGAGTCATTGTCTGTGCATGTTGTAATTGCTGTGTGTGAACATTTTTTTGGAAACCCTGTGCAGTTATCTATTGTGCATGGATTTTGGTCGTTGCATTCTGAACTGCTTAAGCATTCGTCTAAGCTTTTGCATTTTCCGAGGCAGCAGTTGGAAACATCTTTTGTTTTTACTGTTTCCCCGTCACAGCCTTCGTTTGAAGCGCATTTTTCCCCGACTGCTTCTGCGCAGGTTCTTAACTCAAAAACACATTTTTTTGGAGTGCCTTGGCATAAGTTGTGGGTTAATGGGTCTTTGTCGTCGCAGTCTCCTGGGCCGCTGCATTCGTCTTCTGTCTCGCAATCGTTGTCATTAACAACAGAGCAATTGTCAGGGCAAAACCCATCAGAATCCACGCAGTCAGTTATTTGGGTGTGAACACATTTTTTTGGTGTCCCTTCGCACGCATCTTCCGTGCTTGGGTCAGAGTCGTCACAATCTGTGTTTTCTTCACACTCGTTTTTTATGCAGTCAGAGTCATTTTGTTCATTGCAGTTGGAGGGACAGCAGGAGTCGTTGTCTGCACATATTGTAATTGGCGTGTATACGCACTTTTTTGGGGAGCCAGTGCAGCTGTCTGTTGTGCAGTCATCCTTGTCGTCACAATTGCTGTTAATAGTGCACTGGTCTCGTTCTGTTGTTTCAGTGAATTTGCAAACGAGTTCTTTTTCCGGGGTTGAAAGTAAGAGTGTTGTTCTTTTCGGGCTGGAAAAAATTATGACTCGCCAGTGCGGCTCAATATTTAGCGTGCTGTTCGGGCATTTTTCTCTGAACTCGCTCATTTTTGATTCCATAACGCTTGCATCAAGAAAGTCAGCGGCAAAAATTGCGTTGGGGTCTTCTGCTAAAATAGAGGCCGCTTCAGGCATTTTTTTGGCGTAATCAACGATTTGTGCAGGGGTTTCTTCTGTGCTGGGGCAGCCTAATAATAAAAACGTGCTGAGAAGCAATAATACACTGATAAGCGGGTATGTTTTCATGGTTTTATTATGAATAAACTTATATTTATTTACTGCTTATTGGTAGCTTGAATGGAAGCCCCTGTTTTGAGCATAGAAAAGGTTTCAAAATCTTTTGGAAAAAGAAAGGCTTTGGATAATGTGTCTCTTTGTATTGAAAAAGGAGAGATTTTTGGTTTGCTGGGCCCTAATGGTGCGGGAAAATCTACTTTGGCGCGAATTGCAACCGGTGTTTTAGAGCCGGATCAAGGAAGGGTTATGTTATTTGGGCGGGCCTTTGGAAAAAACAAAATTGTGCTGAGTAAGAAAATTGGAGTGGTTCCCCAGGAGATTTCGTTATATCAAAAATTTGGTGTTGAAGGCAATATTCGTTTTTTTGGGAGCCTCTATGGCTTAACGCGGGATGAACTCAATGCAGGTGTAGCCTCTGCTTTGAAGGATTTTAATCTAATTGATTTTCAAGGCACTGCAATAGAGCACCTTTCGGGAGGCTACAAACGCTTGGCTAACATTGCCTGCTCTGTTGTTCACCAACCCGAGATAATTTTTTTGGATGAGCCTACA
>JAFGEM010000035.1 GCA_016931555.1 Candidatus Iainarchaeum sp.
CGCAGCTTCCTTCAACATCTACTGTTGAAAATGAGGCTACTAATAACCTGCTTGGAATTGTATTGTAACCTGGAATAATTGTTCCCTGCCCAACATCAAATGTTTTTATTGTTGTCCAGTCTCCCTCTGCTACTGGACCGCATCCTTCCTCTGAAGGTTTTCCCGTTATATCAAGATTTGGGGTTTCTCTGTATGCCTTTGTCAGTCTTACATGCATTGGCTTTTGTATTCGAGTTGGCACATCTGCCCAGAGCTTTACATTGTATGAACCAAGCATTAAGTTTGGCTTATAAATGTATGCATAGTACCATGCACTGCTTGTTGAATGGCTACTATTGTAATACCAGTCCACACTGTTGGGGTCTGTTAATCCTATTCTCGGGCGCGAGCACTGGTATCCTGAACCACTGTAATGCAGATTCATGAACAGCAAATAATCAGAGTCGCTCATTAAATCCAGAACCTCCTGATTCAAATCAAATGTTGCAACGTTTTCAACCCAGTCTGTAAAATCATAGCAGTTGTCTGGCAGGCGCCAGCAGGCGTTTCCTGTAGCCTCGCATAATCCCTCATTGAAAGAAATTTGTCCAGCGCCTGTTTTAAACGGCATGTCTAAAGTGCTCATGCTGCCGCTTCTGTCAGTAACAGACATTACTGCAACCGGCGCCCTTACGCCGCTTTTTTCAGCAATGGTGACTGTTGCTATTTCATTTTCTGCAACACCATCAACAGGATCATAGCATTCCAGATTGTTACCCGCGTCAAAAGGATTGCCTAGCTGGTCAACAACATTTGTCTTTGTAGTTATTATTGGGGACCCTTGGAGGCTAATTTTTTCCCCGCTTTCTTTTTCCTGCAGGGCGCGGCCCGCTACTTCTATTACATAGCATGTTTTGTCTGTTCCCCAGTGCACTGGCTCTCTTGCAACAAACAACTGGTTTCCGTATAAAATCTCTCTGTCTGTTGGAGCTGTTTTTCCGAAAGAGATTGTTGTTGGAGTGTCTTCAAAGCATATTCCCATTGTTTTCTTGGTTTTGCATTGATTAGGCAACGGGTCTTTGGGCTTGTATATTGTTATTGAAATGCTTGAATCCATGTTTGCGGGGAGCAGTTCCTCAAGTTTTGTGTGTATTGTTTCTGCCTGAATGTCCTGGCAGCATTTGTAGTCATCCACCATTGTTTTTTGGATGAAGCCTGTTGATGCCATTGCAAGCACTGCCTCGTCAATAGCAATTTTTGCCTCTGTTTGGGCTCCTGCATAAATTGGGTTTGACTGTGTGTTAAGCCCTAATCCTGCGTAAGCAAGTATTCCCAGAAATATTGTAATTGCAAAGAATGTGTCCATTGAAATTACAAATCCCTTTTTTCCCGAAGTTTTCATTCATCCGCCTTTTTTTTAGGAATAATCTTTTGTATAATACACTATGAGTTCCGCGAGAGCCTCACTATTTTTTTCTACTCCCCCTTCTTGGTACTGATAATTCACTATTCTTTTTATGTTTACCTGTGCAGCCACTTCCTTTAATGTTCCCGCTAAGCTAGAGGGGAGTCTCCCGCATTTTTTTATTTCCTCTAACTCAAATTCTGGGGGCTCATCTGTTATAACATTTATTTTTGAGAGCCTAAAAAAATAATCGTAATTCATCAAAATTTTTTCCTTTGTTTCATCGGGATTGTCGTTTGCATAGCCCCCTGAAAAGTGTCCTTCTCCGGTTTTAATGCCGCAAAAAGCCTCTACTTTTTCTTGCTTTAGCACTCTGTCATGCTCTGCCAAGCCAATGAACTTAACATTGTTTTCCAAATGCACAAGCCAATCCTGGGGTATTACACACGCAGGGCACACTTCCCAAGAGGTAGTGCCAGTAGTTGTTTCTCCGGGGCTTTTCACCATATAATCGAGTGTTCTTGTTCCAACTGACTTCATGTCCTGCAGTATTAATTGTTTTTGAGCCATGGCATTCTGGTTGTTCCATATTGCCATTAATGCAGACAATACAACAAGAAATAGGGCTACTGCTATTACTAAGTCTACTGCAATTGCCTGCCCTTTGTTGTGCATTTTAAAAACCAATTTCCCGCCTCATGGAATTAAATAAAAAACAACTGTTCCCGCTTCTCTTGTTACCTTATATCTTCCGTTAGTTAGTGTAAATCCCGCTCCCACGTCATCATCTCTTATTGTTCCGCCATCATTAAAGGTTGCTTCCCCAAAATAATTGCAGTAATACTCTTCTCCAGTTTCTCCTACACTAACCTGCCCAGGCTCCAGATCTCCGGGCTGCCGGAATACCCGCACATCCATGTCAATAGAGATTGACTGGCTTGCAGTTGCCCCTGAGCTGCTCGTGTGAATTTCTGATATTGCATCTGCAATTTTGTTGCAGACTATTGCGTTTTGGCTTGCTGCAATAAGCCTGTTGCTTATTTCATTGTTTTGCACAAAGAGGGTTGTGCCGAGCAAAAGCATGATTATTGCAATTGTAGCGGCAATCAAAAACTCTACGGCAACTTGTCCCCTCATTTTTCCCCTCTTTTTTAATTGCATAGTGCGGGCTGTCCCGGCGGGCAGGGCTTGCACAGTTGAACTGCCCCGTTGGAACCCCAGCTGACTTTTACCCTGTAGCTGACATTGTTCACACGAAAAATGCTGTGGCAGAAATCATCAGTCTCTTTGTTTATTTCAAGCTTGGACCTTGTGGGGTAAATTAGCTGCGTTGGCGCGCCAAAAAATTTTGTGTCGACTACAATTGCGCTGTTTTCAACGCAGTCTACGCTATGGGTTCCGGGCCCTGTTTGTACACATTCGTCTCCGGGGTTCCCGGCACAATTGCAAACAGCTCCTTGGCCTCCGCTGCATCCTGTTACATCCGTGCCTGTCAAGCAATTGTAAATAATGCTAATATTGCTGACATCACTTGGCCATATTATTTCGGTGTATATTACGTTTTCATTTCCCAGTGCATAAACCAAGTCAGCTGTTTGTGTAAGTGTCTCCAGGCTTTCGCTTGTCTGTCTGGATTTAATGTTTTCCCCCGAGGTTACTACTGCAACGCCAAAAATAATTACTATTATTGTGAGCATTACAGAGGTAACCATTAGATACTCCACTGAAACCTGTGCTTTTCTATTCATGCCAATCATTTTTCATTATTAATAACGTTTTCTAATATATAAAAGATTTGGTGTGCTCTTTTCTTCCCAAGTATTTTGTCTGCCCTTTTTTTTGTTTTTCTTATTAATATATTCTATATTCTGTAGCTCTCGAGTATTTTTGGGATTACAACATTTTTTTTAAGCCTTTTTTCAAGCGTTTCCCTAAAGGCAGGCAGTTTTTTTGCCTCGCCGTGAATCAAAAATGTTTTCTCTGCGTTTACTGCATCTGCAAAGCCCAGCAGGCCATTGTAGTCTGCGTGCCCTGAGAATTTTACCTGTTCTATTCTGCATTTCACATTAATCTTTTTTCCCTTTAGTTCCACGTGTTTTTTTCCCTCGACAAGTTCTCTCCCAAGAGTGCCTTCTGCCTGGTATCCTACAAAAACAATGCAGTGCTTTTTGTATGGCGCAAATTTTTTGAAATAACCAAGAGCAGGGCCTCCGCTCATCATTCCGCTTGTTGAAATTATTACTGCTCTCTTGGATTTGAAAACCTCTTTCTTTGTTTTGCTGTGAGGTTGCTTGAAATAAGGGCTTTTGAACGGATCATCATCTGCAAGGAGAATCCTGTTTGGAATTTCCGGGCGCATGAAAACAACATTGTGCCTGCAAATCCTGTTTGCCCTGTTAATCATTCCATCTAACCATATATCCATTTCAGGGAGATAGCCGCTTCTCACATAATTTTCCAGTGCAAACATTACTTCCTGTGCTCTGCCTACGGCAAAGCTCGGAATCAAAACCATTCCCTGCCTCTTAAAAGTTTCTTTGATTACATCAGCAAGCTGTTTGCTTGATTTCTGCAGTGCAGGCAGAATATCCTGTTTTCC
>JAFGEM010000036.1 GCA_016931555.1 Candidatus Iainarchaeum sp.
TTATTGCTTTGCTCATTCCTATCAATCAAAATTAATTGTGCAAATATTTTTTAAGGTATTTTTTTAATTTCCCCGCTATTTCCATCAACGCGAATTTTGTCGCCCTCTTTCAGCAGACCCAGATTTTTTGCCTGTACAATACAAACAAAATTTTGCTCCAAAGCAACAATTGCAGTGTGCGCAATTTTTCCTCCCCCGCTGCTTGCAATGCCTGCTGCCTTTCCAAAGAGAGTTGTCAAATTCGGGGACAATGTTTTTGAAACAACTATCTTTCCGGCCGCATCTTTTTTGTAATCCTCCTCACTGTCAACAAAAACAACTTTGCCTTCTACAATTTTCTTCCCGCCTGCGCTCAAACCCTTTATTCCCTCCTCCTGCGCTTCAAATGTTTTCCATTCCTTATCAAAAAAAATTTTTTTTGGCGCCTGCAAATTCAACGAATCCTGAAAATCATTTTTCCTCTCTTCAATAATCTTGTGAATCTCTGGGTTTGATGCGTCAAATTCGCCTGACTGCAAGAAGAAAACATTATCTCCTAATCCAGTTTTCTCTGCAAACGCAAGATAGCAGCGCCTTTCAATGTCCAGGTAGCGCGCGCATAAAAATTTTGCATTCTCCCTCAACCGGGCTGCAGGATTTTTCGGGGCAGTCTGCGCGAGAACAGTTTTTTCATGGGCTTCCCAATAGCGGGGCACACAAATGTTGTATGGCTTGTTTGAATAGAAACCGAATTCCCGTGCAATCCTCTTCACGTCTTTCGAGTCAATTGCATTTGCAAGCTTTTCCAATTCACATTCCTCTGTTCCCTGGATTTTTTTGAGCCGTATTTTTAGGGAATAAGCAATTGAAGCATAGAAAGAATAGTGCATTGCCTTGAGCGCTCCATCCAAAGCGTTGTTTGCCAATTCCTGTGGATTGGAAATTTTTTCTTGGGAATGAATAAGCCAAAATTTTTTTGTTTTGTCCGAGAACTCCTTAAATTCCTGGAGCGATTCGTTTATGCGCAGTGCAGCAAGAGCAATGCTTGCAACCTGTTTCCCAAAATCAAAGGGCGAAGCAAGCAGCAACAGCAAGCTCTCTGGAGAAAAATCGCGCTTCTCAATTAATTTATTGTTCCTGACGGCAAATTTTTTTTCCATTCCCACTGAATACAAAAACTTTTTTTCCACATTTCTGTTGAAAAACATCCTGTTTTTGAAAAAAACGAGATGCCGTTCTCCCAAAGGCTTTTCCCCAAAACCAAGCTCTGAATACGCGCTCCAAAAAACGCCTGCCGAGGCAAACAATTTTTCGAAAAATTCCCTGTTGCAGGGCTTTGCAATCTCAATTAATTCGGAATTCTCAGTCTGCTCCAAAACAACTATTTTTTTGGAATCAACTTTCGGAAGCCCAGAAAAACCCATTATTCCACCAAAAAACCCGTTTCTGAAACAATTATTGTTCCCTCATAACTGCAGGAGCCAGTTGCGCTTACATTAACACTTCCCCGTGCACTAACCTCTGCAATGGAAATTGAAACAGGGCACACCATTCTCTGTGGCGCGCTGTTCTCCAAAAAATAGCAGTTGTTGGTTGGGGCAAATTCGAATACTTTGCTTCCAACAATAACAATGCAGGGCTTTGCGCCGGCAGGATAGAACCAGATTCTGTCTGCTCCCCCCACTTTTTTTTCCGCATCCTCTCCCGCTGTATCCATTGGAGCACTGGCGGCAGGCGCGCTTGCCATTTCTTTGGAAGCATCAGGCAAACCAATTCTAAAATCCGTTTCCTGCACTGCCTGTTTCGCAAACAGCCCTTCCGGAGAGGCATTAACCTGCGTTATTTCCAGAGAAACGCTTATTGCGAGTGCAGACAAAACAAAAACAATTGCAGCAAAAAAAACAGTTGATCTGAGCAAACGCGTTTTTTCTGTTTTCCCAACAAGCCTGTACTTTGAATAGGATCCGAGCGCAAGCAATGCAAGTGTAATGATTGCTGCTGCAAGTGATGCAGTGAGAATTGAAAAAATTTCAATTGGGTTAAAAAGAAGCAGGGCAGCGAGCATTGAAACAACTGCCACAACAAGCTTTTTTATCCCTGAAAAAGTGAAAGCCATTATTTCCGAAACGCTTTTTCCAAAAAACTTTTTTGCGGCAATTCCCGAAACAGCAATCCAGCCTACTATGAGAATAATTGCGTTTCCAATAAAGGATGCGAGCGAGATTGTTACAATGTAAACAGTAGGTGGAATTATTACAATTGCATGTGCACAGGAAGCAAGCAAAACCAAAAACAGCAGCACCAGAGAACGCACTTTAACCATGCTCCTGCAGAAGCCAGTTGAAAATTTCATCTGCCCTTGAATTTTGAGTTCCGCAAGTCCATACAAAACTGTCTTTATTGTTTTTCTGTGCTTCAATGTAGCCCATTTCCAAACCCTTTTCAAAGCACTCAACCAAACCCGATTGCGATTCAAAAAAATTATTATCAATCATTGATTTTAGTTCAAGCAATTTTTCTTCCTCGAGAGTGAAAAGCCGAGTTCCAATTACTATTGTTTCATAGCCTTTGTATTCATTAAGCAACACACTCCCGTCATAAAAAAAATGGTAGTCAATAAGATTCTCACCAGTCCTCTTGTAAACAAACTGCAGGAAAAAATCATCCTCTTCAACGCCCTCGTTAAACAGGTTTGCGCTTTTTTCCTCTATCCCAAAAAGCACCTGCTCTGCCTCGCTTTCCTCTGCAAAATAATTTATTGGATTCTCCTCATTGAGCGAGAAGTAATGGAACGAATTGCAGTTACTGCACCGCGCGCCAAAACTCTCCTGAACATTAGCATGTGCAAATTCTATTGCCTCAGCAGCGCTCTCTCCTGCAACGCGCACAGTATCAATCAAGTTATGCTTAACCATTACCCTGCCCCCCCTGTATTTGTCTTCGGCCATTACATTCACTTTCTGCCTCCTAAAAACAATTCCATTGGAAAGCACAATATATTCAGCGGAGCATGCTGGGGCGCAGTCAATTCTGTCATGCACTATTTCATAGTAGCTTAATTCGCCTGCGGGGGGCTCAGGTTCAATTGTAAAAAGAGCGAGTGCAAATGCTATTGCAACTATAACAATGGGGATAACAAACGCAATAATCTTTGCCATGCAGTGCCTCTTGCAAGGAGAATAGGGTTTTAGGATATTTAAAATTTATTGTTTTGCCAAGCAATGCAGCGAACAAAAAAGAAGTGTTATTTTTTCTTGTTAAGCATTTCAGCCAAAACCTCTAGCTCGTCAGCAAGATCAGGGTTTGTGCGCCGTATTATTGCGGTTTTTTGGGTAAGCGAAAGCTTGGGGTCAATAGGCGGACTCCAGAATCTTATCCGCTCAAACAAGTGTATTCGCCTCTGTTGGAGCAAGAACCTTGATTGGTCTTTAAGCCCTTTTCTTATTTCCTGGATTGTTCTTTTCCTTGGCTTTGGCATGCTAGCAATAGAGTGAAACACTTATTTATTTCTTTTCCAACCCTTTTTTGTTATGCCAAAACTCGAAGAAAGGCTTAATTCTTTCCTTGAAATGCGGGAATTCATACTTTTGGAAAAGATTGGAAAAGGCTTTAGCAGCGAAATATTTTTAGTGCGCTCTAAACTAGGGGAAAAGTTTGTATTGAAAATAGAGCGTGATAAGAGCCCGCGCAAGGAAATGGCGCGCAGGGAGGCAGAGAATTTGAAAAAAGCAAATTCTTTTGGAATAGGCCCAAAGCTGATAGAATTTGATTTGTGCCAGCGTGCTATTCTAATGGAATTTATTAATGGAACCCCATTCGGAAAATGGGTTTTGGAGCACACGCCAAAAAAAAGCGCTCTGCAAAAATGTATTGATTCGCTCCTTGCACAGGCTCAAAAGCTTGATGCTGTGGGATTGAGCCATGGCCAGCTCGCGGGCAAAGGCGCAAACATCCTTGTTAAGTCAAATTCAGAGCCGGTGATAATTGATTTTGAAAAAGCATCGCAGGCGCGCAAGTGCAATAACTATAATCAGATTCGGGCATTCCTATTCCACAATCCGCATTCTGCAATTGCAAGGCGCGTGAGAGAAATATTAAATAGCTGAAAAACACATTTAGAGTATGCGAAAGCGAATAAGGAATACAGTTGTGCGCGCAAAAAAGAGTGTTACTGCAAAAAAGCGGAAGCAGGTGCTTGTTGATAAAATGGAGCGCAGGCTGAAACATCTTGAGGCTGAGAGAGAAATTTTCAAGGTATTTAGAGAGCAGGAGTTAGGGAGATTAAGCGCTTTACACCGTGGAGAAGGTTTTTATGGGCTTGACCCGGATGAAAGAGTTGTAAAAATTTTTCGCACAGGCTATGGCAAGCTGCAGGCAGGCTCTGCAGAGAATATTGTCAAGGTTGAAAGGCGCATTGCCCTGCTTAAGGCCCGCCTTGCAAA
>JAFGEM010000037.1 GCA_016931555.1 Candidatus Iainarchaeum sp.
GGATCTAAAGTTACTTTTGCCTTTTGGCATTTGGAAAAAGCGTCATCAAAGCATCTGGAAGGGGCATTGTCAAAGACAGTGCCTGTTCCACAATCATCAATAGGAGGCTGGGGGCACCCGCTTAGTGCCACAATTGCAATTATTAATCCAATTAGTAAAATTGTTGTTTTCATGTTCTTATTTTTGTTTTAACTAGTATTTAATAGTTTTTGGAAGGCAAATGCCGTTCGTCGGGAATTGTTAGTCCCGCCTCCCGGATTTGCGCACGATTTTAATTAGCCTATTTTTTGTGAAATTATTTGGGCTATTTCTTCCACTATTTGGTAGTCTTTCTCTTTAACATCTTCAGAATCTTTTATTATCTCTGCATATGCCAGAACGTTATTTTGTAAAAATTTAGCTCTAATATGGGAATAGGGAACATTAGAAATGTTGTCATCATACAATAGGCTCTTTTCGCCAATGGAGTTTTCTTTTATGATTTCTCCTTTGGTGTTTGCCTCCCAAATTTTATAATTTTCTTCTGGATTGTCTTCTAGTTCTGGGTTATTTGCTATGTCCCATTCATACGCTGCTGCGTAAAAGTAGTAAAACTCTTCCGCATGGTCGGCTTCATAGTGGCAAGAATAAGCGTACTCAGAACCCATGCTATGGCCCACATAACGGCAGTATATACTTAAAACAGCAAATCCCTGTTCTTCTAATTCTTCTTTTGTTGGCAAAAGCAAGGAAAATTCTGTCGGGTCATCCATTTCTTGGGTCAAGCATCTTCCATTTACGCAAGCTTTGGCGTATTCTCCCCTTCCGCAAATATGCCCCTCTTCATGGTTAGTGTATTCACAACTGCCATTGTTACATTCATCAATAGTGCAAGGATTTTCATCATTGCACTCGTTGTTTTCTTTGCATTCGCCTGGCTCTGTATTAAATTGTGCTAAACAGTCTTCTTTGATTTGCTGGTTTGTTATCCTGCTACAAATAGCGCTGTCTGGTTTATCTCTGGCTACTTCCTTGTAGCAAATGTCTCTAGTGTTTTGTGTTTCTATTTTATCGCATTCGGATTCAAGATTCCATATCCCCGCAATGTGATTGTAACAGGAATCTCTTTTTTCTATTTCTGTGATCTTATTACATAGTTCGCTTTTGCCGGTTCTTGCTGATATGCCCGAATAACATGTGTCTTTTTTTTCGGTTGTTGGTATTTGTTCACAGTCGGATTCATTAAGTGTTTCCCATGCAATTATTGTGTGGCAGGATTCTTCCTTTTCCAGTTCTTGTATTTTAGTGCAAATAGTAACGTCTCTTTTTCTTTTTGCTATTTGGTCATAGCATAAATCTTTTCTTGCTAACACTGTAACCTTTTCGCAGAGAGAGTCATCTCCTCTTTCCAGGCCGACATTGAGATAGCAATTCTCTTTGTTGTCTATTAACTCGATAAGTGTTTCACATATAGACAAATCTTGTGTGGCTGCAGCTACTGCACTGTAACATTGTTCTTTGGATGTCTGGTTTGATAGGCCCTCGCAAACTGAAATGTCCTTTGTTGCTCTTGCCAATGTGTGATAACAACCAACCTGCGTTCCTGCCTCTTGGATTTTGCCACAAAGCGAAGCATCTTCTAGTTCCATTGCTTTCTGGCCGTAACAATTATCTCTCAAGAAAGAATCCTGTATTCCTACGCAATCAGAATTATCGGGGGTTATTTGAGTGCACCCGCTAAGCGCTACAATCACAATTATCAATGCGGCTATTGAAATTGTTTTCTTCATGTTCTTATCTTGGAAGAAAGTGGTATTTAATTGTTGCGAAGCAAATCCTGTCGTCGGGAATTTGATAATTCCCGCCTCCCGGATTTTCACAAAATCATGATTTATCATTGAAAACCTGCGGTTGTCATCGCACGGACTTTAATTTGCCAATTCAACGCAGATCTCTTTGAGCTCTTCAAGACTGCTGTTATCAGTAGCTGAAGTAATTATTTTATCGCATGCTGCAACGTTTTTGTTTTTTGAGGCTATATTCATATAGCATGTGTTTTTCGTTGCTGTCAGATCTTGTCCTATGTTATAAGGGTCGGCTTCTGTTAGATTATCGCAAATAGTTGTATTGTTAAGTACTACTGCTATTTCTACCTTGCATAAAAAACGGTTGACGGAGTCTTGAATGTTCTCACATACGTCGGGGTCTTGTTTCACAACAGCATAACATAAAGTTGTGCAAATTTCATAGGCGTCTTTGCAATCTATCTCTTGGATTTTGTCACATATTGAAGCGTCTTGCTTCGCTATGGCAACATCATAATAACACCCATCTTTTGTTTCTGGAAAATCATTCGAAATTTTATCGCATATTGAAGCGTCTTGCTTCGCGGTTGCCCTGCCACTATAACATGTTGCTTTAAAAACGGGTTCTTGAATTTTGTCACAAACAGCAACACTTTGCAGCTCTGCAGCCAAAAGGACATAGCACCTGTCTCTTTCATTGGAATCTTTTTTTCCATCGCAAGCAGATGTATCTACTATCGGTTCCGTGCATCCGCTTAGTGCTACAATTGCAACGAGTAATCCAATCAATAGAAGGCTTGTTTTCATGTTCCTATCTTGGTTTTAAGTAGTATTTAATGTTTTGGGGAGAGCAAATCCTCCGGCGTGACCTGTTAGTCCCGCCTCCCGGATTTGCACCGGGGACCTTCCGGTTACCGCATTGCGGTACGCCAGCAAGCGCATTGCTTCTGGCGCTCTCCAGCATTGAAGCTGGCTTTACAAGGGGATGTCCCGAAGGGACTCCAATTTTGCGAAGCAAAATTGTTTCTTTCCCCAGGCTTTCTTTTCAAGGAAAAGAAAGGCTGTGCTACAGCCGGACGCACTACTGCTGTGCTAAGGCGGGATCCGCTTTCGATCGGATGTGCCGAAGTATCTCAACCTATTGCTGCGCAATAGGTTATTAATACTCCGTAGAAATGTATACTACAATTGGGTTTGTTCTTGTTTTTAAAGTAATTGTTACGCTATAAAAGGCGCTGCAAGCGAAACAAAACCGATTATTATGTAGAATATTGCGAGTGCGTAGCAGAATAATGCAAAATTAATGCGCTTTGCAATTTTCAATAGCGCGTGGATTGAAGCAAATCCAATTACTGCTGCAATCATAATTCCAATCATCATGTTTGCGTCAATTATTGGTGCTTCTGCAGCCTTGAACGCAAGCTCTCCAATTAGCACGCTGGGTATTGAGAGTAAGAAGCTTATGCGGAATGCCTGTTCGGGAGAAAATTTTTCAAAGAGCAGGATTGAGGCTGTTGTTCCGCTTCTGCTCAATCCAGGGAGCACTGTAAAACCTTGTCCCAATCCGAGTGCAACAGCGTTTTTGTTTGAGAGGCTTGTTTTTGCGGCAAACTTTTTTTTCTGCTGCAATGCCCCTGTTGCGAGCAAAAGAATTCCAATCAGGAATAAAAATATTGTTTGCGGGAAAATTGTTAGTCCGAGTATTTGAATTGTTTCTTGTTCGAGCAGTGTTTTTATGAAGAGATAGCTGGGGAGTGCCGTTAGTCCTGTGAATACAACTGCAATTGCAAGGAATTTCAATAATTGCTTATCCTGTAATTTCGCGAGTTGGATGATTTCTTTCCAAAAGTAAACAATTGCTGCTATGAGTGTTCCAATGTGGAGTACAACTGCGTATGAGAATGCTTCGCTTGCGCTTGCTCCCATGAATTGTGCTGCTGCCATTACATTTCCCTGGCTTGAGATTGGAAGCCATTCAGTTACTCCCTGAATTATGCCGAGTACAACTGCAGTCAACAAGTCAGTCATGCTGCCAAATCCTCTCGAATATAATTGGCCAGAGGCAGCTAACCCAGTATCCTGCCAAACCAAAGATTAATATGTTTGCTATTGGGAATGTTATTGCGAGAGCAATTATTGCAATCAGGACTCCAAATCCAATTACCTGTTTTATCCAATACTTTTTTTTGGTAAGTTTTTTCTCGTGCAATCCAATTTCCTTCAGGGAGAAGAAACCAAGGTAATATCCTATTAGTGCTGCCCCCAGTGGAATTGATTGGAGAAAGCCAACCAAGAATATTGCGCCTGTGATTATTGCGACTATTGCTATTGCATCCTCTGATTTTGTAAGATGCAGCTGTGTATATGTTACTCTCTTTGCAATGTGCGAGTATGCTATTCCTATTGCTCCTCCCATTATAATTCCCACAATTACATCGCTTGGGTAGTGCACTCCCAGATAAACGCGCGAAATTGCCACAAGTGCAATTACTATTGCTGCTATCCCCCAACTTTTTTTTGGCACTTTGTTTTTTGCGTAAGCGGTCTGTGCTGTTATGAGTGTTGCATGGCCGGAAGGAAATGAGTGCGTTCCAAATGTGTCGAACTCAAGCATTTTTGGCATTCCAATATCCGGGCGTGTGCGTGCAAAAAATCCTTTTAGCGCTCCGACAAAAATACTGCTCAGCACAATAATATTCATTAAGTGAAAAGACTGGTTTTCTTTCCCTTTCCAGTAAAAGAAAGCAACTACAAATAGCCAGAAGACAGGATTTCCAAGCAGTGTAATTCCAAGCATTGCAGCATCCAACAATGGATTGTATATTTGCGATACTGCGCAGACTGCTGCTTTATCAAATGCAATTATTTCCTGAATCATAAAAAACTAAAGAATTTTTTTTATATCTTCACTTTTTTCAGTCTCTTCATTCCTGGAATCTCTACTCCGGAATAATCAATATTGAAGTCGCATTTTAAGAGCGCTTTTTTTGTTGCGTAAACCCTGCAAAATCCTTTCAATTCCTTTTGCTCGTTCTTCTGCAATTCTGGCTTTTCACAAATCTCATTTATTACGGCACCGATTTTTCTTGTGTTTATTTCGCGCAAAACATTTGCAACTTCTGCTTCTGTCTTTCCAAAGCTCATTTCATTGATTGCTGCATCAAGCTTCTGCAATTCAACAACCTTTGCAAGATTTTCCCCTATTTTGTTGTCAAAACTCATTGAGAGCCCTGCTAAAAATTCCATTACTGTTTTTGGGTCTGTCTTTTCATTTACTGCGATTTTTTTTACTGCCTTCCAGTCATCGTAATTCGCAACGAATTGAATTGTTTTCTCCATTTTTTCACCTCACGGGATCCTGAGTTTTGCCAGGATTTTCAGGTAACGCTGTAGCCTGTTTACTTCCTTTTGTAATATGTTTAATGTCCTTAATACTTTTTTCTTTTCCACACCATCCTTAATTTGCTTTAATTCTTTTTTCTTTAATTCAAATTCTTTTATGGAATCGTTAATGCTTTTCTCTGCCTTGAACAAAACAGCTTTCCTCAGGCAGTCAAGCAGGTTGCCCTGAAAGTCAACGTATAATTTTCTGTCACGTGTTTTTTTGATTTTTTTCACTACCCCCAGCACCTCTAAAAAATCAATGCTGAGAGAGAGCATTGCAGGACTATAACCTGTTTTTTTGCCAAGCTCCTGAAGGGAAACAGGCGCGTTTTCAACAGTCAATGCAGCAATGATTTTTCCGTGAACATCACTGTACCCAATAGTGCTTGCAACTCCTGCAAAAGCTGAGAAAATTTCTTTCTCTATCTCTATAACCTTGTTTTCTGACATTCTGACTAATATTTACAGCCGTGAAAAGTTTTTTTAATACTACCTCTCAAAGAATAATATTATTCAGAACTTTTAAAAACTACTAAAAGTTTGGTCTTATGAAAGTCTTGAAAGAAACGCAATCTCTTTGTCCCGAATGCCTGTGTTTTGTAAAGGCAACTATTTTTGAGGATTCCGGCAAAGTTTGGATTGAAAAGGAATGCAAAGAGCACGGAAAATTTAAGGACCTTTATTGGGGAGACTATGAAATGTACAAAAAGGCCGAGTCCTTTGCAGATGACGGCAGGGGAGTTGAAAACCCTAACACAAAGATTTCCAAAGGCTGCCCCAAAGACTGTGGTTTGTGCCCCGCGCACAAAAGCCATTCCGGTTTAGTAAACATTGTCTTGACAAACAGGTGTGATTTGAACTGCTGGTACTGTTTTTTCTATGCGAGTAAGGCGGGCTATGTTTACGAACCCACAAAGGAACAGATTGTGCAGATGGCAAGGAACGTGAGAAATGAAAAGCCTATTCCTGGAAATGCAATCCAATTGACGGGCGGAGAACCAACTCTAAGGGGAGATTTGATTGACATAATAAAAGCAATAAAGGCAGAGGGCATTGACCATATTCAATTGAATACTGACGGGATTAATCTTGCGCATAAGCCTGAGCTTGCAAAGAATGTGAGGGAAGCCGGAGCCAATACTGTTTACCTGAGTTTTGACGGTGTAACTGCAAAATCAAACCCTAAAAACCATTGGGAGGCTCCAAAGGCAGTTGAAAACTGCAGAAAAGCAGGGCTTGGAATTGTTCTTGTTCCTACTGTAATAAAATCAATTAACGACCATGAGATTGGGGGAATTCTAGATTTTTCTTTTAAGAATCTTGATATTATCCGCGCTGTTAACTTCCAGCCGGTTTCCCTTGTGGGGAGAATGCCCCAAAGTGAGAGGGAAAAATTTCGTATCACAATTCCTGATGTTATAAAAAATATTGAAGAACAGACAAAAGGCGCAATTGGAAAGGAAGATTTTTATCCTGTGCCAACTGTAATGCCTTTCAGCAAATTTGTCCAGCAATTGACTGGCAAACCCCAGTATGAGTTATCTGCGCATTTCGCCTGTGGAATGGGAACCTATGTTTTCAAGGATGGTGAGAAAATAATTCCTATAACACGATTTTTGGATGTCCCGTCCTTTGTAGAGTACTTGAAAAAGAAAAGCACAGAACTTGATTCAGGGAAAAGCAAAATGTTGGTAGGGGCAAAAGTTCTTGCAAAACTGAATTCTTTTATTGACAAGAAAAAGGCCCCTAAAGATTTGAAGCTTTCAAATATTCTGTTCAATGTTCTTGTAAAGCACAATTATAGGGCACTTGGAGTTTTTCATCACAAGGCACTTTTCATTGGAATGATGCATTTCATGGACTTATACAATTATGACATTGAAAGAGTAAAGAGGTGCTGTATTCATTACGCTACCCCGAGTAAGGAAATGCCCATAATCCCTTTCTGTGCCTTTAATGTTATCCCTGAGTGGTACAGGGACAAAGTAAATAAGGAATTTGGCATGCCAATTGAGGATTGGGAAAAGAAAACAGGAAGAAAGCTTACTGACGACCTCTACAGGCGCAAAACAGCCAAATAACTTGGTTTATATTTTTTTCCAACGAGAATTTTTTTGGCATTGCCAATTTTTTGCCCTCGTGGCTCAACGGTAGAGCAGCGGTTTTGTAAACCGCAGGTTATGGGTTCGAATCCCATCGAGGGCTCTCTAATTGTATGGTGTGCACATGAAGGTAGACTGCCTTGGATTAAAGTGCGACGAGTGCTGTAAGCGCTATTGGATTACAGTGCTCCCCAAAGAACTTAAGAAGGCTGCGAAACAGCAAAAAATTTCCGAGAAAAAGTTTATTGGGAAATACTGTGTTCTGCATTTGAACTTTTTTCCTGCTGATGGCTCAACAGGCAGCCTTGCTGTTCCGAGTGTTTTTCTCCCAAAACCAGTTGCGAGAAAGCTTTCAAAAGAATTGGGTATTTTGCCACTGCATTTTATTGTTCTGCCGAGCATTGCGTTCAAGCGCAGTTCTCAGGGAGCATGCGTATTCCTGTCCAACAAAAAGTGCAAAATTTATTCTGCCCGCCCGCGGCAGTGCGTTTTGTTTCCTTTTATTTCAATGGAAAAAGCTGATTTGAAAAAACTTTATCCTTTCTGCAAGGCTCTTCAAAAATCAAAGCCGCGCGTATTACTTGAAAAATCGCAGGTAAAGAATGTAACAAAATATTTTGATTCTGTTGCAAAAAAGGGTTTCCTCAAAATTTGGTCGGCTCTCCCTTCAAAGGGGCTAATTTGCCTAAAAAACTGGGAGATTGGAAAAATTTCAAAAAAAGATTTTTTGAAAATAATTGAATTTCTCTGAATCTATTCGCCCTTTTTCGCCCTGTTTCTTATTGTATAATATACGCGTGCTATTAGTATTACTCCAATAATCGCCATTGCTGTTGTTATGGCGCCTGTAACCAAATCCAACCCGGCAATTTGGCTTGGTTTGCAGTCTTCCGGGCAATTTTCCGTGTCTTCTCCCTCTTCACATGTTCCGTTGCCGCATTTTTCCCCTGTTCTTGTTTTTGGCAGCAATTTTATTATTACTGTGTCAGTTCCGTAGATTGCTTTCAGCAGCATTACATTTTTTTCTCCTTTTAGTGTTGTCAATCCGTCATAGCCTGTTACCTCCTCCTGTAAACCTTATTGGATGAGAACATTTTGCAGCAGGTTGCCGTCCTGACTCGTAGCCATTATTGTGAATGTTTCGTTTACATAAACGTTTTCTTCGAGTATTGTTATCTGTAGTTTGCCGGATATTGTTGTTGTGTTCCCTGGGTCGCCGCCCGTCTTCACAAACCTCTGGAGTGTTATTTTCTCATAACCGTTTTTTTCTATTCGAATAAGATACACTCCCTGCTGTGCTGTAAATTTGGCTTTTCCCTCGGAGTTTGTTTGCTTTTCCTCGTTTCCGTATTTTACTGCTGCATTTGCAATGGGATTGTTTGTTTCATCGTCCAATACTGTTATTTCAAATTCTTTTCCATGGACGAGATATTCCGGCGCAGTAACCTTCATTTTTTTTAGGGGCGGAAGAGAGCATTTTGCAGTGCATGCTCCCGGATTAAAGCATTCGTATCCTGCTGCGCATTCACTGTTAGAACCGCATACTATTGCTTTGCATTGGTTTGAGCAACATAGTTCTCCTGTTGCGCATTCGTTGTCGTTTGTGCATTTTGTTGGAGGTGTTGTGGTTGTGGTGCATGTTGCGTTGCATGTTCCCGCATTTTGGCATGTTTCCCCTGTATCACACTCATTGTCTGTTGTGCATATTGGTTCTATGCACAAATCATTGCAGCATATGCCTGTATCACAGTCATTGTCTGTAGTGCATGTTTGCAGGTCTTCGCATGTTGTCTGTGAAGGCGTTCCACTACAGCAATAGCCATTTGAAACAATCGTCGAACCACAGAGGCATTCGCTTGTTACCTCGCCTTCTCCACAAGCAGCTATTGTAACACATTCTGCTGTGCATGTTCCCTTGTTTGCACAGGTTTCTCCTGCTCCGCATTCATCATCTGTTGTGCAAACCGGTTCTACGCATAGATTATTGCAGCATATCCCCGTGTCACAGTCTGCTGTTGTTTCACATTGCGGTATTTCCGAGCATTCTACATCTGAAGGCATGCCGGAGCAACAGTACTGCCCTGCCTGTATTGCTGTTGAACCGCAGAAGCATTCTTCTGTTGCTTCCCCCTCTGCGCATGCAGGCAGTGTTTCACAAAATGCTGTGCACGTATTCTGATTTCTACAAACCTGGCTTGCGCCGCACCCTGAATTTGAAACGCATTCAGGTGTTGTGCATTGTCCGTCACAGCAAAGTTGTCCGGCTGTGCATAATTCTGTGTATGTGCATTGGTTTTCTATACATTGAGCTGTTTTGCATGCTATTGGAGTGCAGTCTCCAGGAACGCTGCAGGTTTCGCCTGTTGTTTCGTATGCAGTAAAATTCACTAAATTTGCGCTTGCATTGTTTATTTCAACTGTTCTTGAGGCTGGCGAAAATGTGTATCCCTGTTTTGTTGGTGTTAATGTGTAACTGCCATTTGGAATATTCCCCAATAGGTATACCCCGTCCCATTTTAGCGAGGCATGCGTGTCTGTGAGATCTGTTTTTGTTGTTGCCCCTGCTGCTGTTACTGTTATGCCGTCTATCCCAGTGCCGCCTGTGTCTGCTATCATTCCTGTTATAGAAATCGTTTTTCCTGATTCAGGGTTTGCTATAAAACCGTCTAGTTTTTTCAAGTCAATCCAGATTGTTGCACTTGCGGGCTTTGTTGCAGCAAAGGATATTACATCCGTGCTTCCGTCGTTGTTTGTTATTTTTGCTGTCCAGTTGTCTATTTTTTGTATTGTTGGCTCCTGTTCTCCAGGTTTTGTGGGGTATATTATTGTGAAAAAGTAGAATTCTTTTGACATGTTTTTGTTTGAAACCCAGAGGTGGTGCAGTGGGAATAGTGGAGGGTACATTCCAGGGTCATTCAGGACTCCCGATGTATAGGATTTGCCGTTGTACGGGTTTGTTAATGCCTCATTGTCCCACTGGTGCAAGTATTCCATTTGGCTTGGGTTTCCAATGATTACAATTTGTACCGGCACGTTCCCCAGCTTGTAGCTTCCTCGCATAGTGCTTTCATTAAATTCAAATTCCCTGTCATAAAAGATGTGGTATCGCCAGGAATATCTCAGTGGAATGTTTGCCCTGAGATTGTCAAAAACAACGAAGTATTTGTTCTTGACATATAAAATGTGCCTTTTTTGGTCTGTTAGTTCGCTGACATACTGTTGTGCTGCCGATACCCCTATTGCCTTGTATGCGTTTGCGGCGTCTCCTGCAGCATAAACATAGTCTGTCCCTTCCTCGAACGCATACATTTGGCAGACGTGCCTGTCTTCAATATGGGCTCCGCCTTGGTCTATTCCTTGGACTAGCACAGGATTGTGGCTTATTGTGTTTTCCCCATAGCCTGATTCGCTTCCTGTTCCTGCTGGATAGTTTAGTTCTTGGCCGTATGCCCATAGCTTGTATGTCAGATCGTTTTCAAAACTGTGGCTGTAACCGCCCCTTGACCTGCACTCGAAAATCATTCCGGTTCCGTTCAAAAAAGTGTCTTTTGAGTATGGGTTGCCTGAGGCTGCTGTCACCCAACCCATTTTGTATAATTTTACTGGGTCTGGATCAAATTCTTTTGTGGGCTCAGCTGGAAACAGGAACGGATAAAATATTTCTTCCAGGTCTCCGTAAGAATATTTTTTGCTTTCGTCTGAATGCGGCGTTGTAAGATTTAGGGTTTCAGTTACCATTTCGTCAAAGGTTTTATAACCTGTCATGTTCGCAAAAAAGGAGTATGTGGTCATGCGCTGCTGAAGATGGCAGATTAGTGAACTGAAATTTCCGTATTCATCTCTTCGA
>JAFGEM010000038.1 GCA_016931555.1 Candidatus Iainarchaeum sp.
GTGCAACGCATGAGCTGGGAAGAAAAACTATTAAAAGAATATAACAAACAAAAGTATAGAGGGGAAGTTAATTCAGGACACCACAAAGTCTTGTCAAGACAAAAACTTTATATACAAGAAATTGCTTATTCTAGTTGGTGATTTTGATTGTTTCTGAATAGAAGAGGGCAGTCCTTTGATGTTTTCAAATTATTGATTTCTGCAATTGTCGCAGTTGCGATTTTGGCGATATTGCTTGCAATTATCCAACCGTGGAATCCACAGGGAGACCCTATCAGGGAAACCAAAAAGCTTGTTGGGGAAATTGCCGGCAGTCCCAGCACCCCTGCTACGAGCCAGGAAGTCATTTTTAAGAAGGGCATTACAATTAACAGCGGCTTGATTTCAAGTGCAAGCCAAGGTTTGGTAGCTGAACATGCGGTTTGCATTGTTCCAGGTGACTTTTCAGGGCAGGATTCAATCTGGGAGTCCTACAATGGAGTTAGAGTAACATATAAAGGCACTTCAGATACTGCTGCAGTTATACATGCTATCTGTGATGTTTGCAGCAAAATCTCCGAAAGCGGCTACTTTACTACTTACGATCCCAATATGGAAGAGGAATGGCTGGATGAATGCAATGATTCTGTATTCAGCACAGAGAACAGCGATGAAACCTGCTGTCTCTTTGCAATAAAGAGATCAATCTAATTTTCTTTTCTCTTTTAACAAAACCTTTATATACAAGAAAACGCTTTATTTTTGCGGTGATTTAATTTGGTTTTCAATAGAAGAGGACAAGCGTTTGATGTTTTCAAATTGTTGATTGCGGCAGTAGTTGCAGTTGTAATACTCACTCTATTGCTTTCCATTGTAGGGCAGATAGACATATTCGGGCAGGGAGACCCTTTGAAAGAAGGGCAAACAGTGCTTAGAGACATTGTAACAAAGCGCACGACACCGCAGAATACAAAGAAAGTTACCTTCACTCCAAATTATTCCATAAACAGCAGCAGCCTCTCTGAGGGCACAGACGGCCAGGTTGACGAGGACGCAATATGTGTTAGCGCCGGGGATTTTATTGATGACAGCAGCTGGACTGAAAATAATGGCCGCAGAGTAACCTACACTGGAACGGGAAACAAGACAGTTGTTTTGCGCGGAATATGCGACATATGCAGCAAAATAGCTGAAGACTATGACCAGTATTTTGACGACTATGACCCGGAATTTCTCTTTGATGAGGGCAGTGTTGAAGACTCCTGCGGCAGTCTGGATCCTTTTAACAGCGAAAACAACGATGAAATCTGCTGTGTTGTAGCAGTCAAGAAAACAACATAAAATTCCTTTTTTTTCTTTCCATTTTTTTTTTGCTTTAAAAACGAAGATTTTATATACTTCTTTTTCTCTTTTATTTTATTATGCTAGAGTTTCTTAAGGAGCAACGGGCGCAGAGTGAATGGAGCTCTGTTTACATGCTGTTGATTCTGATTATTGCGGCTATTGCACTGATCGCTATAATCAAGCCAATGTTCCAGCAGAGCCAGAGAATAGTGAGAAATACTGGGCCGCAGAGCTCGCTTTAAAAAAATTTGTTCGTGTTTTTATGCTGAATAATAAGGGACAGGAAGAGGCTCCTTTTGAGTTGCTGATTGCTGTTATTACAATGGGTTTTGTCTTGATGATTGCAATTGTTGCAATGAACGCTCTGAACGCGGAAAAGTGCAAGAACGAGACAGAGGCAAAGCTTGAGGAATTCAAGACAATGATTGAAACAGTTGTAAATCAAAAGACTCCTAAAACAGTTGATTTTACCTCGCACTGTTACAATCCAAAGGACGAGAGGATTAAAATCCAAAAGTATTTCGATCCGGGAATATGCACTGATTATTGTGCAAGCGGGGGCCATCTTTGCTCGCTTCTCGAGTATTCCAATTCCGAGGCAGGGGTTTATTTCAAAAAGTGTTTGAATATTAATCCCGACACTGTTTTTGTTGAACAGGCTGAAGCCACTCCAACAACATGCCCTGATTTGGAGGAAAGCGAGCAAAAGCTTTTGGTTAATTTTTGGGATGTGATTCCAAGGGGAATTTTTGAAATGAATAACCCCACTGGCTCTGGAGAGGTTTTTCCAACAATCTGCGCTTACTGCAAAAAAAGAACAGGAACGTGCGGGTGATTTTTGAATGCTTGCTTTTTCCCTCAGCAAAATGAATCTTTTGATTCTTGTTACTGCAGTCTTTGCAATAATAGCGTACTTTATGTTTGCTTTGGTTAACATTGTTATTGTAATGGCAGCGCAGGAAATTGTGAATGAAAAGGCAAACGAGGCATGGGGTGTTGTTAATGCGGAAACCCATTGTTTTCAGAAGCCCATAAACATTCAGCCTTACATTCGTTACTTTGGAGCTTCGCGTTATTATTATGCAATGAAGATTTCGCGTTATCCTGCGGAGACAGTTCCTGGTGAAAAAAATACTTTGATTTTTTCTATTGTTGAGAGGAAACAGCCTGACAAGATTATTGCAGCAAAAAGAATTGACATTGATGCAGAGGTTGTTTTGTTTGGCTGGAAGGGCAGTGATGGCTTGGATATTCTTGAGGAAACCCAGATTATTGTGCTTGACCCTCAGGCAGAGGTTCCCTCAAATTCTTTTGTACTAGTAAAAGAGGTTCACGATGATAAGACTTATTTGTATATTATTGCGTGTGCGTTTGGTTCTGGGGGCTCGACATTTGTTGATTGCATGGAAAACCCTGATTTTGTGGGGTGCTCTTCTTTTGAGGAGGGGCGCGGCAATCAGGGTTATGTTGTTTCAGGAAATCTGGGAAGCCTGTGCCTCTGCAACATGCAGGATGTTGGAATGAAAATTAATAATGCGGGGGCCTGTATTGCAAATCCGAATGTTCCCGAGCATAATTCTGAGTGTTTTCCGACTTTGCCTGACAAAGAATGCTGCAGGACAGGCGGCGGCTGTTGTACAGGGGGTGCATGAATGAGGCGCTTGATAATTAAAAATTTTTTTTGTGGGTTGAAGTTGAAATCAAAAGGTTTTATTGGCCCTATTGGCGATGATTTGCCTAGTCTCATCCCCTTAGTTTTTGCATTGATTATTTTCTTTTACTCTTTTACATTTGCCTGGAATATTTATGATGAGAGGAACAGTATTTTTTCTGATAGTGTTGATGTTTTTAACGTTGCCCATGCAATGCGCGGCTCTTCTTATATTAGCGGTTTTGAGGATTTTCAGGAGAATTGCTCTAAAGCCAGGTCAATAAAGCGCGTTAACTTCAGGGTTGGCTTGCTGGAGCTTTCTTCGAATCCCCTTGCGGAAGGCGGCGAGCACTTTGCTGGCTTTGGCAGAGATGTTTCAGATGATTTTTTTGACCCTCCGGATTCCGAGAAATTCGAGTGTTCCAACAGCAGTGATGATATTCCCCCTTTGTATAGCCTCAGGTTTTTTCCTGTTGCACTGCAGAGGGATTATGGAGAAGGCAATGACCGGCATTTTTTTGTCAAGCCAATGCTTTTAGTGGTGATTACTTGGCAATGAATGGGAAAGGGCAGGCTTCAATAACAGACGCACTCTATTTTTTGTTGATTGTTTCTGCTTTGAGTGTTTTTCTTTTTGTTTATTCAATGAATTACGGCAGTACTGTTGCCGACCAGATTGAAAGGCAGTTTGGCCAGGAGTATGCCTCTTCTTCCTTCAGAACAATTTTTTACAACAGCACTCCAAGAATTCCGGGGGAATCTCTTGAGGAAACTCTAGAGGTTGACTATTTGCTTGCTGCAATAAAAGAGGATTATGCTGATGACAAAAAAATTAACAGGACTCGTGAAGTGCTTGCAAATAACATTGTTGGCATAATGGAGCCTTTGCATGACAGTTTTGATTATGCTTTTTATGTTTATTTGGAGGAAGCTGGGGCTCAAAAATTCGCTTTTTTGCTTGTTTCCCTGCACAACAGGGTTTTGCCTGAAGGGCGCAGAGTAGGCGATTATACGACTGATGCAATTGTTTATTTGTGCGAGCCAGCTGAATTGACTTCTTTGGACAGGCTTGAGGCAATGCTTTCAAAGCTTGGCACTGTTTCAAGGTCTGAGAGCAGAATGCGTTTGCCCATAATAAAAGAAAGCGGGCAGAGCACTGACTTGGTTACCTCTTATGTTAATCTTGCAATGTGGGTTTCCACGCAAATTCCAGAGGAGTTCAATGATTTGAATTGCGACCCCTGTTGGATTAAGAGCCAGGGCGCGGATGAGTGGGAGAAGCAGAACGGCCCTGCCTGCCCGCAGCTTGGGCCATAGAATATAAAATGGCAAGAATGGGCCCGCTAGTCAATTTTTTTTCCGCATTTTGGGCAGACGGTTTTTGTCTGGCTTCCAATTTGCTCTTTTTTAGCGCATTTTTGGCAGAAAGCGCTTCCGCATTCAGGGCAAAATAGTATGTCTTCTGTGCTCTGTTTGCAGTTGGGGCATTTATTTCCTGTTTCCCCTGTTTCAAGCCCGCTTAGGTTGAATTCTTCGTTTCCTGCTGCCTGTGAATCAAGGCTTTCAAGTGAATCTCCCGAATCCTGTTTGAGAATATCTTTTATTTCAAGCCCTTTTAATTCCTTGTTCAAATCGCTTCCAGTATTCTGGGGCTCTGTTTTTGTTTCTTCAAATGGCTTTTCAATTCCAACTGCTTTTTCCCCCTGTTTTTTTTCTCTCCTGCGCCTGTATCTTTCCCGCGCTTTTCCGCTTTCCATTGGCTTTTCTTCTCTTTGCCTGCCAGTGCGCGCTTCTTTTGGAAGCTGCTGCAAAATATTGTCAGCAATTAATTCGTAATCTTCTTTTCTCGGCATTCTATTGTGCTCTTTTTTGAATTGCGTGATTTCGTCTATTGCAATATCCATTGCCTCTGGCCTTGTCTCTCTGCCGTGTTTGAGCTCTTTAAGAATACTGTCGTCATAATTCGAGCTTTGCCTTTTTCGCGGCTGTTCGTAAGAAAAATCTTCAAATTCCCTTTCCTCTGCCTGCCCTTCCCTGTAAAATCTTCTCATTCTCCGCGGAACATATTTTTTCTTTGGCCTTTGCATTCTTTCGCGCTTTAATTCTTTTTCTTTTTTAACCGGTGCTTTTGGTGTTTCTCTCCTTTGGGGCTGTGCCTCCTGCCTTTTCATTGCCTCTTTTCCGGTGGGCTCCTGCGTTTTTGGCTTTTCCTGAATCATTGATGCAATCTTGTCCTGTATTTTAAAGATTTTCCTGTAGAATGACTTGCTGCTTGAAGGCGTTTTCTCTGCCTTTTTCTTTTCCTCTTCCCTGATCCTCTGCTCTATTATCTGCTTGCGTTTTTTCATTTCCTCTGGCTTCTGCCAGACGCTTTTCTCTTGGCTTGGGCTTTGAATCCTTGCCTGTGTCTGCCCTGCGTCTTTTTCGTATTGGTCTTTAAGTGCCAGCAGCTGCTGTTCTTGCCTGCTGGTTCTTGCACTGTGCATGTGCTGCTGCTTTGCCTGTGGCAGGATTTTTGGCTGCCTTGGCTTTCTTTTCCTGAACTTTAGGAAATACAATGCAATGAGCGCGGCAGCAATGATTGCGATTATTGCAATTATTATTTCAAATGGAATTCCAAAAAACCCAGTTTCTTCCGGAATAAATTCTGCTTCAATTAATATTGGCGGGGGGCTGAAAACCATGTATCCGCCTTCGCTGGTGTAATAATCCGGCTTTATTTCTGTTAGCTCGCCCTGTACCTTTACTTTGACGCTCTTAATTCCAAATCCAACGTCAGGAATTAATATTGCGCGGATGTTTCCCTCTGAATTTTTTTCTATCTCCCATGTTTGGTCTTCCGGGCTTTCATTCATTTCATTCATTTTTTGCATAAGGCTTTTTGTTAATACAAAAGAGTAAACGAGTTTTCCCGAGTCCCCGTTTTTTGTGAAATTGCATCTTAAATCCCTGCGTATCTCCTGCAGCATTGCAAGCGATTCTTCGAGTTCCTGCTTTTCCTCGGCAGTCATGCTTCCGCTGAGGTCTGCTGCTTGGAGCATTGCAGTCAGGCCGTCAATCATTATTGTAATCTGCATTGTGCAGTCTCCCTCTGCCCAGTCTTCTGCTTCCTCTGTAAGCGGGCCCTCAAACTCGTATGTAATAAGCGCGGTTTCGTTTGCGCGCAATTCTATTAGCTGGACACTTGTTTCCGGGGAAATGGGCTGGCTGCAGCCTGCAAAAGCCAGTGCAATTAATATGCACAAAATTCCGATAAACAGGGGCCTTTCAAATATAATGCAATTCATGTTAAGCTAGAATTAGTTTTTTCTAGAATAAAAACCTTTTTCTTTAAAAAAATCTCTGAAATTTGGCGCTGTTGCTTTTAGTTTATTATAATTGATAATGTTTTTATAGTAGTTTCCACTTAAAATTAACCATGGCAATAGACCCGATTGTTACAGTGCTAAACATAGCTGACTTGCTTGTGTTAACTCTAATGATAGCCATCCCTGTTTTTATTGTTGCCCTGGTAGCTTTGTTTTTGCGGGAAAGGATTTCAAAAAAATTTGAAATGTCCTGGATAAAATCCACTCTCATTACAACATATGTTTTTGTGCTTTTAATATCTGCACTAGCCTATGTTTCGCCTTATTACTCTGCTTTTTCAGAAAGCGAGATTGCTAGCCAGGAGCAGCCTGTTGTGCTTGCAACAACGCCTGCAGATGTTGCGGTTGCTTTTTTTCTAACAGTGCTGAGAATCCTTGTTGTTGCGCTTTTGTTTACATTGCTTTTGCTGCCGCTCCAATTCTTTGCCACTTTTTTAATGGACAAGCTTGCTGAAAAAAAGTTTCCAAAGCCTGCAAAGGTTTTTGCAGCAACATATTTTACATGCCTTCTTGCCCTAATCATAATGTTTTTTGTTTTTCCCTGGATTATTCCCGGGTTAATGTTTTTGTTTTTTTGGGGGTTTTGAATGCAAACACACATGTTTTCCCGCACAATGAGCATTGCCCTCATATTCCTGTTGTTGAACACGAGCCTTGTTTTTGCACAGGAAAATGCAGTGTCTAGCAGTGAAGACCTTGGTGCTGAAGTTGTCACTACAACTGAAACAGCTGAATTCAAATGCATGTCTGACATTTCGAGATATCCTGAGCTAGTGCTCATGCCCCATGAAGTAGAGCAGTTAAAGCTCCAGCTTCAGAATACTGACGAGCCCAATGGAAAGCCCTTTACTGGGCAGAAGCGCTCTGTTCCCGGGACTGAAAGTGTTTCTCCCGGAGACCGAGGCACTCTTGAAAACGCAAAGGCTGTTTTGCCTACTGGTGTTGGGCAGGACGCTGTTCTCGCTGACATGCCTTCGCAAAAATTTGATCCGAGTGAAATGCCGGGATTGGACATGCATAACATTGGGCCTTTTGCAATGGGTGTTTCCCTTGACGATACTCTGAGGGTAGGGAGATGTGCAAATCTGCAGAGCCAGATTGACCAAAATTCCTGTCCAATAACTGACAAGAGGCTTGAATTTAGGAACAGCGGAACAGGCATAAAGGGAAACGTGAGCCTTGTATGGGATGATTTAAAGGACTGGATTGGCGTTGGCCCTGAAATGAATGAGCAATATACGGATGAGCAGACAGAAGAGAGGCGCGCAGCAGTTATAACAGAGCCTGATCCTGAACAATTAAATTATAACACTTTCAAGAGAATTGACGGGGACTTGATTGAAAACAGCATTAAATCCCAGTCCTTTTCTTCAGAAATGGGGACAACCTGCCAGAATGCCGCGTGTGTTCTGAACAGTTA
>JAFGEM010000039.1 GCA_016931555.1 Candidatus Iainarchaeum sp.
AACGGGGTTTTTGTGTCAACACCCGTAATAAGCGGGAATTCAAACGCAATTCTCTTTAGGGGCATTGAAAACTTTTTAGAGGGGGAAGAAGGTTCAAATATTTTCCTTGTAAGGCCTGATGGCACTGACTTCAGCCAGCTGACAAAAACAAGGGAACCAAAGATAGAGGGAGACAAGAAAATAACTTACCCCAAATCATTGCCTGCTGTAAACAGCAGTGGAACTGAATTTATTTACCTTATTTTCCCTCACGAACACAGGGAAGGCTCAACAACGGGCAAAACAGGCTCTTGTTATCTCGAGTATGCGGAAATCCAGAGAAAAAGCTGAACAGGCACGAATCTTGCCTTATATTACTTTTGTGCCCGGCGTTACTTCTTTGTCAAGATTCAGAAGCACAGGCCTGCTGTCTTCATCGGCCGCGAGCAGCATTCCCTGGCTGAGTATTCCTGCAAGGGGCTTTGGGTCTAAATTTGCCACGACAACAATCTGCTTTCCCTGCAAATCATCTTTTGAATAAAAACCCTTGAGCCCTGCTACAAGAGTCCTGTGCTCTGGCTCGCCAATGTCAATGCTCAGTTTGTATAACTTGTCTTTTCCTGGAATGTCTTCAATCTCTTTTATTGTTGCAATTTTTAATTCAATTTTGCTCCAATCATTGAATGAAACCATTTTCAATCCCCCTTATTGGATTTTATTATCCCAAAATTTTTTAAAGTAGAATAAAAGTGCACTGTAATGGGAGAAAGTTTTCCCTCAACGCGCGTCTGCCTTTTTTTTATTGCTTTGCGGAAGTCCTCAAGAGAATTTCCTTCACATACAGCCATTGCATTGCCTAATTCTCTCGGAATGTGTGAATCGCTTCCTGCGCTGAACGCGAGGTTGTTTGCCTCGGCAAATTTCTGTGCACGCCGGTTAATGGAACGGAAATATACGCGGGAGTTGAATACTTCAATTGCATCAATCTTTTTCTTTACTGCCTCTAGCTCGCGAAAGCCAAACAAAATTGGTTTGCGGAAAATATCAAAGGGATGGGCAACAGAAATCAAAGCATCCTGTGCTCGCGCCTCATCAATTGCCGTGAATAATTCTCGGGATTTAATTGGCTTTTGGAGAAAATAAAATAACAGTTCCCCAACAAATTTTCCAGAATTGTTTAATTTTATTTCCTCTCCGCATATGAGGGGAACCTTGAATTTTTTGTTTAACTCCCAGTATTGTTTCCAGGAATCTCCGTTGTTGTGTTCAGTAATTGCAAATCCAAAATTGTTTTTGCTTGCAATCTGCAGGAGCTCGCGAGGTTTTGAAACACCATCGTTGCTATAACAAGAGTGTGTGTGCATGTCTATTTTGAGAACCATGAAATAAGGAAACAGTCAACAGTTTTAAAGATTAACCCCTGAGAAAAGTTTTTTTGCCTCAGCAAACTCGTTTGCCCTGAGAATCTCTTTCGGGGAAATTACAAGGGTTTTTTCCTCTCCAACTAAACAGCGCACAAGGCCTTCTTGGAGTATTCTCTCATCTACAAAAGTTTTGATTCCATATACTGATATTGGGGGCAAATATTCCTCCCTATAACCCGTGATTTCTTCTGCATGGAATCCTGTTATTTTGCGCATTTTTTTGAATCCCAGTGCCTGATTTAATTTTTCAAGGTCAGGCTCTGGCTTTGCAAAGCGCACTATAATGAGATAATCGTTCTCTGCCCCAAATAAGTCACACTTTATTAGATTCCTTTTTTGGATTGAATTAATTAGCCTGGCGTTAAGACCATTTGATTGGATATATTCTTCTAGCATAAAAGAATAATTATAATTAAAAAAGAAAAATAAAAAAAGGTTGCGGATTTAGAGTCCGCATTCCTTTTTGAGGGCTTCTGCCTTGTCTGTTCTCTCCCAAGTGAATTCAGGCTCTTCCCTTCCAAAGTGCCCGTAAACAGTTGTTTTTCTGAAAATTGGGCGCCTCAAATTGAGCTCTTCAATCATTTCCCCCGGAGAGAATTTGAAGTGCTTTTTCACTGCATTGTGAATCTTTTGCACATCGCATTTGTTTGTCCCGTGCGTGTCAATAAAGATTCCTGTAGGAGTAGTGCCTCCAATTGCAAAGGAAAGCTGGACTTCAGCCCTTTCAGCCAATCCAGCTGCAACAATGTTTTTTGCAACGTATCTTGCATAGTATGCTGCTGTCCTGTCTACTTTACTAGGATCCTTTCCTGAAAAAGCTCCTCCGCCGTGGTTTCCCACTCCACCGTATGTGTCCTGGATTATTTTTCTTCCAGTGCAGCCTGCATCGGCAACTGGGCCTCCTAAAACAAAGCGCCCTGTGTTATTGATGTAGTACTGTGTTTTTTCATCAACCATGTCTCCGCAAACAGGCTTTATTACTTTTTCTTTGATGTCCGAGCGCAATTTTTCCATTTCTACATCTGGATCGTGCTGTGCCGCTATTACAACTGCATCAATTCTCTTCGGAGTGTTTTTCTCGTATTCCACTGTAACCTGTGTTTTTCCATCAGGTCTCAAGTAGGAGAGTTCCCCGCTTTTTCTTACCTCTGTAAGCTTTTTTGCGAGCCTGTGCGCGTACATTATTGGCGCAGGCATTAACTCTTTTGTTTCTGTTGTTGCATAGCCTGACATCATTCCCTGGTCTCCCGCTCCAACTTCTGCGGCAGATTTTTTTGTAACTCCCATTGAAATGTCTGGGCTTTGCTCGTTAATTGATGTGAGCACTCCAACAGTGTTTGCGTCAAAGCCGTATTCCGGCTTGTCATAGCCGACTTCCTTTATTACTTCGCGCACTATTTTTGGGATATCCGCATATGTTTTTGTTGTAATCTCGCCTGTTACAAGAATAAATCCCATTCCTGCCATTGTTTCACAGGCAACTCTTGCATTTGGGTCTTCCTTGTAGATTGTATCCAAAACTGCGTCTGAAATCTGGTCGCAGACCTTGTCTGGATGGCCCTCTGTCATTGCTTCTGAAGTGAACATGTATTTTCCGCTTCTCATGAAAAAAAACCTCCGAAAACGCCTTTTCTTATAAAGAAAAGCCTTGCGAAAAGAATCTTTTGCTGTGCAAAAGATTTGACTTATAAATCATTGGCAGGGGAAAGGGCTTTTTAAGGAATTGATTTTGAAAGAATTATTCCAATAAGAATAATTAAAAATTGTTCTTTGGAAAATTATTTTATGATTCCAAGCATTTCAGAGATAAAGATCCGGAGAAAGACTGCTGGCTTGACTCAGGCCGAGCTTGCAAAGGCATCTGGAGTGAGCCAGAGCCTTATTGCTAAAATTGAATCCGGCAAAACAGAGCCGAGTTTTGAAAAGGCAAAGCGCTTGTTTGACACTCTGGATAAAGCACACGGGGAAAATGTTGTTACTGCAAGCGATCTAATGCGCAGGCATGTTTTTTATGTTTCTCCCAAAGACTCTGTCAAAAAGGTTGTTTTGTTAATGGAAAAAAGAGCGATTTCACAGGTTCCTGTTATTGACAGGGAAAAGCCTGTTGGAACAGTGACTGAAAAAAGCATACTGTCAAAGCTTGGCAGAGTTTCAGACGCAGTTGATTTGGGAAAAATGAGTGTTTCTGAAATAGTGGAGGAAGCCATGCCATTGATTCAGGAAACAACGCCCGCACAAATAGTGTCAACAATGCTTACATTCCAAAATGGCTTGCTCGTGGGAAAACGCGGCAAAATAACAGGGATCATTACTAAATCCGACCTGCTAAAAATAGTGTCAAAAGCCAAATAAAGACAGGAATAGCCTCTTTTTAAATTAAATCTGAAAATTGCCGATTGCGATATGTTTTTAAATAAGGGCAGCGCCAATATATACAACATTTGTTAGTTATTAGAGTTAATAAGTGACTAATAATTTACTAACGAGTGAAATAATATTGGTGGGGTAAATTGGGGCATTCAAAAACAGCAGCCTTAGCAGTTGCCATGTTATTTTGTTTAATTATAAGTTTCAACAGC
>JAFGEM010000040.1 GCA_016931555.1 Candidatus Iainarchaeum sp.
AACTTTGGGCTCATGGGTTTAAGCGGGCTCGGAGTGTGCTATATTGCAATTGGTCTTGCAAATAAAGACAAGTGGAAAGAAATAATCTCCAAATAAAATAGGGCTTTCCAAAAAGCGCGACTAACAGCAAATCTTTTTAATCTTTGAAGCTCTAATTATAGCATGGCGAAAAGAAGGGAGCCGCGCAGGAAGCTTGGATTGCATCACAGGGCTGGAACAGCAAAAATGAGGCAATTGCGCAGGTCAAGCAAGCGCCATAGTGGGGCAGTGAAAACCAAAATAAAGGAATCAATGGCAGTAAGGAAAAACGCGCTTGCAGCAGGCAGAGTAGCCGAACAATGGCTTGGCATGAGGGAAAATATTGTAAAAAGCGCTGTTAGGCAAGGGCAGGATCCTGTTGAAGCGCGTAAGCGCGTTACAGAGACAATTGAATTGGCGCAGAGGGCAGTGCAGGAAGGCCGAAATAGGGCAAAGGCAATAGTAAAAGAGTCTGTTCATGAATCGCGCGCAGCTCGAAGAGACAGGTGGCGCTCTAATAGGCTGCGCCGTGCAGTAAGCGAGTCAGTTGCAGATGAAAATCCCAAAGTATCTCGAAGAGGGACTGCAGGGCAGGATTGGCCAACTGTAAAGGGAAAAAGACCAGACCTTGATGCAGGCAAACTCAAAAGAAAAAAGCCTTTGGAATAAATCTGATTTTGCCTTTAAACTGTGAATTTGGTGGTTTACGGGGGATTTAAATAGCTTTTTATTGCATAATAATAATAGTTTTTTGCTAAAAAAACTTTGGGAGGTTATTTCATGTCAGAAGTATTGGTTGTAGGGTCAAAGGTAAAGGAAGCAGTAAAGGCAGCTGGTTGTAATACAGGCGGAGACTTTGTTGACGCACTCAGCAAAGATGTTGAAGCAAAAATTGCGCGTGCAGTTGAAAGATGCAAGGCAAACGGAAGAAAGACTGTCAGGGCAGAAGACGTTTAAACAGTGCAATTAAACCAGAATTTTTAATTCCGGGGAATTTTTTTTAAAATTCCCTTCTTTTTCTAATTTTTTTTCAGGATACGGGATTTTCATTTTTTCCCGTTGTTTCTAATAAGCCTTCTTAGAGTGATTGCGGGATCTTTTGTTCCCAAGGCTCTTGCAATAACCCTCCTTTGGGTGTCGGCAGAAAAATTTCCAAAACGCACTATTGTGCCTCTTGTCAGCAATTTGCGCCTAATTCCCTCGCCAATTAGTTTTCTTGTGCGTTCTGCCTCATTTAATTCGAGTTTTCCAATGACCTGAGGCCAGACAGTTCTTCCAAATTTTTTTGCAAGCCTGCGCGCTTCGCCATCAACATTACTCTTGTTTTTCTGTATTCTTTTTTTCCTGCGTTTTGAAAGTGTGTTTCCTGTTCTCGGCAAACAAATCACTATGGAACAATTCTCTTTGCCTCGTAATAATTAATGTCATCCTCTGAATCAACAATGGCAATCAAAGCAGTTGTCTTCAGATTCTGTGCAAGGCGGACCATTCTGCTGTATTCGGGCATTGAAACCCTTTCAGTCTGCTCTGCTACTTTTACAACCCATTGCGTGTGCTCCTGCCCCGGTCTTTTTCCTCTTGGGTAAACACGCAAATCAAAACCAAATTTGAATCCTGTTTTAACGCAATAACCGCGCTCCCTCAAATCAGTGTAAACAACAAATTTTTTGTAAAAATTGGCTTCCCTCACAGAAGCATGCTTTAACAAGTCATCAAAAGAAACTTTTTCCTCTTTTTCAGTTTCAACATCAATTTTTCCCCTGTCAAGCAAATAAAGGGCTTCCTTTAAATCAAGAATCTGCCTGTTTTGCTTGCGCTCTCCAAAAGCCTTTTGCTGAAGCTGGTCTCCAAGCTTTTTTTCCGTTACAATTACTTTTTGCCCTGAAAGCAAAGCCATAATAATCACGTTTGACTAAATACTTGGATAATGGAAGAATTATAAAAGAATTACCCACAATCAAATGAATAAGGTTATTTCAAGCAAAACAAGGTTTTTTTATGGCAAAGAGAATTGATGCATGGGGCAGCGAGGCAATAACAAATTATGAGCACGTTTTCAAAGAATTCGGGTTAAAAAAATTTCCCGAAGCAATTGCAAAAGAATTGAAACACAGGTTTTTTGAAAGAGGAATAGTAATCGCCCACAGAGACTTTGAAAAGGTTTCCAATTGCATAAAAACAAAAAAACCGTTTATTAACATGACTGGAATTGCAGCCTCGGGAACCTATCACTTGGGACACAAAGTAGACATTGACTTATTCAAATTCTTTAAGGACAACGGGGCAAAAAATTTGTTTGCAGTGTGCGACTTGGATGCCTACTGCAGCAGGGAAAAAGTCCAAACACTTGACGCAGCAAAAAAAATCGCGGTTTCAAACATTGCAGACGCCCTCGCACTAGGATTAGAAGAACAGGACATTTATTTACAGAGCAAAAAACCAGCGCGCTATTACACTCTTGCATTTGAGGTAAGCAAAAAGATTACTTCAGCAACAAACAAGGCAATCTACGGAGAAATTGACTTGGGAAAAGTAGGCGCAAACATACTCCAATATGCAGATATTTTGCATGGGCAGCTCCCAGAGTTTTACGGAAAAATGCCCTCTGTAACAGGAATTGGATTGGATCAGGATCCGCATGCGCGTGCAACACGAGACATTGCAAAACGCCTGCCTTACAGCCTTGAAACCCCGTCATTCATTTACTTCAAGCACGAGTCAGGGTTAATGGAGGGCTCAAAAATGAGTTCCAGCAATCCAGACACAGCAATTTTTTTGAATGATTCCCCAAAAGAAGTAGAGCGCAAAATCAAAAAAGCGTTTACAGGAGGCAGGAACACTCTGGAGGAACACAGAAAACTCGGTGGAGTCCTGAAAGTTGACAAGGTTTATGAAATGCTCTTGTTCCATTACCCCAATTCAAAGGAATTGGCAAAAATCGCGGATGAATTTTCAATCGGGAAAATGCTTTCACGCGAAATGAAGGAGATTGCAATAGAATTTTTCCAGGGTTTTTTGAAAGAGCACCAAAGAAAAGCAAAAGAAGCAATGCCAATCGCACAAAAAATTGTTTTCAGCTGAATTTTTGGTTGCCTTGAAAAAAACGGGGAAGCTAATGGTTTTTGGTGGATATGGGAATTTGGAATTATTTTTTATGGGGCAGAATGCGGAGAAGGGCTGCAGGGCAGTTTCCCAAGCCCAAAGAACAGAAAAAAAAGAAACCACAGGGGCATACGCAGACAATGGCTGGAAGGCCTGTTTTAATCCAGCACGCGTTTGCCAATGCAGAAGCAGCCGCACGCAAAGCTAATTTAAAGTGGAAAGACGCTCCAGACCTATACCGCAAGTTAAGGCTTGATGCACAGCAGGCTTTGGAGTGCGAGGCAAGCAGGCTGGGGGGAATTTACAGGGCAAGGGGAGTTGCCAAAGGCATGAACACTCTCGGCTTTGAGGCGAGGGAAAATCTCCGCGTTTGGGGCTTTGATGTAAGCAGCATTGACGGGCGTTTGACACACCGCTGACTTTTTTTGGGCAATGCAAAAAGGGCTTTAGCCAATGCTAAGCTATTTTTTTGCAGGAGCAGGCAAAGCAATTTCTATTACTGGAATCTGCAGAGTTTCATTCATTTCTTGCACAAGCTGCTCATAAAATTGGTTGGCTTGTTTCACCAAATAGATTTCATCAATTTTTTTTAATTGGGCTATCTGCAGTATTTTTCTCTCTGTTTTCCCCCATTCTTCGAGCGCAATGCAGCGCCTGTTTTTTGCACTAAAAATTTCTTCGAGAGACTGCATTAGTGCATTGCCGCCTGCAATGTCTGATGCTGCAAACCCGAATTGGCCTGGCATTAACTCAGTGTCAATTGTGAGCAGCAAAAAAATTTCCTTTGCTTCTTCTGGAATGCTTTCCACGAAAAGCCTGTTGTTTTCTTTTTTTGACAGGATTGGAATCAGAATTCTTTTTGCAGTCTGCCTGTTAGACATACTGGAATAGCCCCTCTTTTTTTTCTATTATTTCGCCATCCTCTTTTAAAAACTCGCAGACAATCTTTGCAAGAATAACGCTAATATTCGTTTTTTCCGCAATTTCATTGAGGCTAATTGTTTTTTGTGATGCAATTGTGCCTGCAACCAGCTGCCTGTATTTTTCAAGCAAGCTGTTCTCAATAATGTAATAGTTGCTGTCAAAGCTTTTTATCCCCTGAATTTCCCCTTTCTTAATGGCATCCTGGAGCCTCATTGAGGCCATTGTAGCCTCTGCTTTTGTAGTGCAAACCATTATCCCGTCTTTTTCAAGCGAGTATTCCTTCAAAGGCTTTTTTTCCGTGCCATGAGTTTCAGTTTCCTTTCTTTGTGAATAAGAAACCTTGTAAATTGGTTTTTTGTATTTGTCGCTCAGCTTGAATGGAAAAATTTTTCCCTCTTCCAACAGCTCTTTAAAGCGCTTTTGCTCTGTTTTATTCAAAAGTTTTTCAAATTTTCCCTCTACTTTTTCAGAGAGGCTTTTTTCTCCCAATAATTTGAATATTTTTGCATCAACTTCAGCATTGGCGGATTTTTCAATTTTTTTTTCAGAAAAAACCCAGACTCCGGGCTTGACAGGGTTTACATCAAAATCAGATTCAGGGCTAAAACCCAGTTCTTTGAGTTTTTCCTGGGGCAAAGCTTTTGCTAATTCACTTCCCTTAATTATAACCATTCCCACCTAAAGAACAAGGTATAAAAGAGTTAATAAAACTATCAAAAATCACTTTTTTTTGGGTTTATCCTCTTTTGCATAGAGGAAGTAAGAGTAGAAAATAGGGATTATTACAAATATTCCTATCAAAGCCAAAATTGGAATAAAAGGCGTTATT
>JAFGEM010000041.1 GCA_016931555.1 Candidatus Iainarchaeum sp.
ATTCTTGGAATTTTTCTCATAAAAAAAGGCAAGAAAAAAGAGAAAAAAATAATTGAAGTAATAGGTTATCTTTTGTTACTGCTTTTTATTATCCTGGCTTTTTTCAGCCTAATGCTTCTTGTCTCTAGTCCAGCATGAGAATTAATTTCTCAACAAATTAGCAAATATTTTCAGCCTCGGTTCGCCCAACCTAGCCGAAAGATGAAACATTATTTACATGTCTTAGAAACCATTATTTCAAGAATTTTAGCAGTTCTTCAATGTCAAGGCGCGCTTGCCTTAGAATAGATTTCATTGTTCCAATTCGGATTAAGGGCTTAAGCGGAACTATTACTGTTTTCTTTCCTTCAGAATCAACTTTCCTTAATTTTACATGGCTTCCTTTCTGCTTGACAAACTTGAAACCCGCTTTTTCCAGCGCCTTAACCACTTGCTTGCCTGAAAGAACCGGAATTTTAGGCACAGGCTTTCACTTCAAAAGTAGTGACAAACGGGCTTGATTCAGAAAGTTTTATGTCTTTCTCATCTTCCAGATATAATTCAACCGCTTCTTTCAGATTAGCCAGAGCTTCCTCTATAGAGTCACCTTGAGAAGCAACATCTAACTCGGGGCACAAAGCCACGTATTCATTTTCTTCCTTGCTAATAACAGCCGACAATCGCATACACTTCACTAAAAAAATATTATGCTGTAAAATATATAAAAAATGTTTGTAAAGCCGTGTGTGCCCATCTTAGCTCAAAAATGAAGAAAGACTGACAACGCCTTTTAGAGATGAAAACTCGCGGTCACGACAAGAGGATAGTTGGTTATTTTGATTTTGCCTTCCAAAATAAGAAAACTGCTATTACAATCAATGCCACAGTAAGTATTGACAGCACACTAAAGCAGAACGCATTTATTGTGCAGGAAAACGATGTCATTATACAATCAGTAGCACAAAAAATGGAGGAAAAATATGTCCAAACGACTGCAACGACAATCAGTATAATGCCCAAGATATTTAATTTTTTCATGCTTTAAATTAGGACTTTTTAGAATAAAAATGTTTCTAGCCTCGGTTCGCCCATCCTAGCCGGAAAGTGATGAAAGACCGACAGGATTATTTGGAATAAAAAAGGAGGTAAAAAAAAACAAGTTATCAAGATTCTTCTAAACGCTCTAAAATACACTTATTTTCTACACAACGCGGTGTTGTGCTATAACAATATAATTTGCATACTGGACCATCATCCGAAAAAGCATCCCAATTTACCGGCTCAACATTGTAGATGTTTATAGGTTTAGAGCAATTACACGCACCTGGATCAGGACGCTGCTCCGTACAATCCGTGTCGCTTTCACAATACAATGGATCACTATAATAGCGTGAATTCAAGCACCCGCTGAGCGCAACAATTGCAACAATTAATCCAATCAACAAAACACTTGATTTCATGCTCTCAATTAGGACTTTTTAGAATAAAAATGTTTCTAGCCTCGGTTCGCCCATCTCTCATCATGAGTTCAGAGTCATCGTCAGTTCGTCATTGGCTGTAAAAATTGTGCTGCAAAAAGGTTTTAAATCGGGTTTTTGTTCCAGCTTTTCAAAGAATTCTTTTTTGGTTATTTTCATGTCTTGTTTTATGATTTTTGTCAGGAGCTTGATTCTGATTTCTTTGTGCATTGGCAGCATTGTTGTTCTCCCATCAGAGTGTTCAAAGAATACATGCGAGCCTTTTTGCCTTATTTCCTTGAAACCGAGCTTGTGCAGGGCACGCAAAACCCTGCGTAATTTGACAGAATCAGGCATAAACCTTGACCTTTTCCACTGAAACAAAACCAGTTTTCTGCTTGTTTTTCTTTTCTTCCTCAACTTCCAAGCACAATTCTATTGCTTCCTTAATGTTTTCCAAAACTTCCTTTTTTGTTTTTCCCTGCGTATGGCAGGCTTGCAAGGCGGGAACATCAGCAACAAACCAACCGTCTTCATCCTTTTCAATAATAACATCAAAAGTCCTAACCTTCACGCGATTCACCAAAATATTATTCCATCAATCCGAATAAAAAACTATTGAAAAACAGCAATCCTAATTTTATATTACCCTGAATGCTTCAGCGTAATTGTCAGTTCGTTATCGGCATATACCCTATGCCATACAAAATAGTTTTAAGGGCGAGTTTTACTTTTGGGATTCAAATTTCTCAAGAATCTCAGAGGCTTTTTGCAGTAGAACTATTGGATTGGAAGAGAAGCTAAGTTTTGCAATTTGCCCCCTCAAATAAGCAATAACAGTATTGTCATACGCCTCAATCATAAAATCTAAACTTGTTTTTTCCTTTAAAAACTCTCTTAGCTGCTCATTAAAAAAGAGCTGCGCATCTTCCGGATTTTCTGCCAAAACAAAATATTTTTTTGAAAATTCTTCATCGTTAAAAGAAACCTCAGAATAGTTGTTAGTTTTTAGAATGGGCTTGTTTACAAAAACATTGTTTGCAAGATAAAAATTAGGCAGCCTGCTCCTAGGATGCGTCAAAAAAACCAAAAAATTGTGGCTTGAAATGCCCCCATCAGTTGGCAACGAATAAGAGTATTTAAGAATTTTCCATTCTCTTCCCGCATAAGTGCCTGTCAGAATATAATGAATCCGCTGCCTTAGTGCTGTTATTTGGAAAAGTAGAAAGCCTTTAAACTCTGTTAAAAGATTTCGCGAGGGCGCATAGTCCAGCATAAAACCTTCTTTCAAAAAATTTTGTGTCAAATCCTTCTCCAGTTTAGCCGATCTTTTTGCAATTTTCAAAAAGAAAAACACAGCAACACCGAAGACTACAAGAACTACTACAACAAAAACTGCGAACAATCCAATCACAAATTCTTCTCCAGCCAAAATAAACACTAATAATAGTAAGAAATAGTAGAATAAAAAACCTTCTTTCTAGAATTCGAATTGCATATTACCCTGAGCAGTTCAGCGTAATTGCCAGTTTGGCGCAGAACACAATTGCGTCTGGTTTATTATATTGAGGTGCGTTAAAAGCTCGTGTTCTGCGCTTGCAAGGCTGTAATAGCTGCGTGAAAGCCAGTTGTCATCTGTGTGCTCTGCAAACGCGTTTTCGTGTTCGGAAATTTTTTGTCTTAGGAAAGTGATGATTTCCTCTTTTTCTTGCTCAGAAAAATTCGGGATTTGGAATTTTGGGGGAGAGAAAAGAGAAGAATTTTCAGGGAGGCTTGATTCTATTAGCATAGGGTTTACAAGTGTCTGGATTCTGAGGGAGATTGCGTTTTCAATAAAGGAAATGTTTTGTTTCAGGGTTTCAAGCGTTGAAATATTGCTTGTGAGTATGAAAAAGCCCGCGATTTTTATTTCCTTGAGCTTAGGGAGAAGTGTTTTGTAGGATTTGAATGAAGTTCCTTTGTTTACAGAATCCAGTTCTCTTTGGTTTCCGTATTCAAACCCTATCTGCACAATGTTTTCAAACTGCGAGTTTTTCAGCTCTGCAATCCAAGAATCTGAGAGCATGTCAGGGCGCGTTTGGAAGCAGAATTGATGCAGGTTTAGGCGTGCTGAACGGAATTTTTTTGCGAGTTGCTTCCAGAGAGAGAAGCTTGTGGCTTCTGCATTGAATTCCAATGTAATTTTTTTGCCTTTGAAAAGCGGGCTTAGGTTTTCAATTTCTCGGAACAATTTTTTTCTGTTTGCAGCAATTTTTGGGGGGAGGTTTTCAAGGCAGATTTCTTTTGCAATGTCGCAGAAAGTGCAGCCCTTGTGTGCTAAATAGGCAGGGCATGTGTGCGAGGCATAAACTGCAATGTGAAAGCGCCGAGTTTCGCGTTCAAGGTTTTCAATTCCGATTGAAAATTCTCTGCTGAATTCCAATTGCAACTTTTTTATTTTACCGAGCTTGTGGTTTGGATAGAGATAATGGCTCCAGTCGAGGCCAAAATCCGATATACTGTAATTGATTGGAGTTTCTAGTGTCTGGGAAAAAGGTTTTTTGCCTGTGATTATTTCAAATAATTTTGCGTATGCTTCTCCGTTTACCCCGCTTATGAAAAAGAGGTTTGTTTTTTTTTGGGTTTGCGGGTTTATTGTTGGCTGCCAGCCCCCGAAAACAATTTTTTTATCCGGAAAATTGGTTTCAATGAATTCAGTGATTTGTTTGACAACCCCCTGCATGCCAATCTGGAATGTTACTCCAACAAAATTTGCGGAAGCTAATTCTTTTTCGAGTGATGAAAAGAATTCTTTGTTTGTTGCGTGTGTTGCACCGTCAATTATTTTTGCTTTCAACCCATTTTTCTGGAGGTATGTTGCAAGCGAAAGCAATCCGAGCGGAGGCGCGTCAGCAGTTAAGTCATTGCTTTCAAGAAAAGGGATTGACGGATTGACAAACAGGACATCAGTCATATTCTCTGCGAGGAATTATCGCGCATGCAGTACTTGCTTCCAGTGCTGACTGAATCCATTAAAAATTTGGTTCCTGTCTTTGGAGCAGACATGCATGCGTGCTTTACGCCGTATTCTGCTCGGCTTTTGAAAGCATATTTTGTTCCAGTGCTTGGAACAGATTTGAAACCGTATTTTACTCCGCAGTTTGCATGCTTTGCCCCGCTCTCTGGAATTGCCTTGAAAGCATACTTGTTTCCAGTACTCAAGTTACCACCTTAAATAATACCTTTAAATGATATTTTTTAATATTCACCCAATTTTTTATGAAAAAGCAATGTTTTTTAATTACAAAACATGAATTAATTATATATGATTGATAATGTGGACAGAAAGATTCTCTATTGCCTTGACATTAACAGCAGGGACCCTGTAAAGGAGATTGCAAAGAAAGCAGGGCTGCGGAGCAATGTAGTTGATTACAGGCTCAAAAAGCTTGTTGATGAAAAGGTAATAACGCGCATGTTTGCAGAGGTAAACATTTCAAGGATAGGCTTTACTGCATTCAAAATTTATGTGCAGTTTCAGGACATTACCCCCGAACTTGAGAAGCAGTTTTTTGAGTTTATTTCAAAGCACCCCAACAGCTTGTGGGGAGTGCGGGGAGTAGGGCACTATGCTGCAATTGCAGGTTTTGTTGCAAAGGATGTGGAAGAGATTGAAAAAATTAAGAATGATTTTCTGGGTGTTTTTGGAAAAAACATTTTAATGAAGCAGGTTGCAGTAAACACAGGCTACTATATTTTCAACAGAAAATACCTTTCAAAAGAATTCAAACTGGGGCGCGTGTATGATTTTTTCAGCAGGGGAAAAAAAATTATGATTGACAAAAAGGATTCCCAGATAATCACGCTTCTGCTTGAAAACTCGCGCATAAAGGCAGTGGATATTGCAGAAAAAGTCGGGTTGTCGGGGAACCAGGTTTTGATGCGCATTAAGAAGCTCCAGGAATCGGGCGTAATTGTTTCCTACAAAATTGATTTGAATTTGGCAAAAATCGGCTACCAGTTCCACAAGGTTCTTGTTTATCTCCAGAATTATAATTTAGATGACAAAAAAAAGCTGCTTGATTACTGTTCGAATGTTGCAAATATCACTGCACTGAGCGATACAATTGCCCCCTGGGACATTGAAATTGAAATGGAAACAGAAACAACACAGCAGGCAATGGAAATAATGAGCGACATCAGAAACAAATTTCCAAACATTGCAAAGAGCTATGAAACAATGATTATTACAAAAGAAACAGGCAGAAACTACAAGCTGCCGAAAGAAAGCTATAAAGAATAAAAAACCGGGAACAGTCAAAAATAAATACAAAGAAAACATTATATTGGCTGGTTTGGGATGGTTTTTGGAACAGGCGAAGTCGAGATTAGGATAAAGCCGGAAAAAAAGAGCTATGCCTTTGGGGAAACCGTCAGGGGAATTGTTTCCCTCAAACTCAAGAAAGAGAAAAAGGCAAAAATGCTAACTGTGCTTTTGATGTCAGAGTATGTAAGCGAAGGGGTTTTTTCTGACACCTCAAACCAGACATATGTTGTGCACAGAAAGCTTGACTCGGAAAAAAATTATGTTGCTCCGGGAAAGGATTACAATTTTGAATTAAAGATTCCGGAAAAAAAGGAAATGCTTGAGCTGAAAAGCTATGGCTCTGGCAAAAAAGAAGCGCAAGGAAAAATCTTTGAAAACGAAAAAATGCTTGCAAAGGCAAACTGGTTTCTGGTTGCCTCTTTTGAAGCAGACAAAATCAAAACAAAATTGGAGCCAATCAAAATAAAGTAAAAAGGTTTTTTTATGAGTACGTACAATTGCCCGGAGTGCGGAAAAGGATTTGAAACTCCCGTTGACGGGGCTTTTGATGAAAAGACAAATGCCCTCACTGTCTCATGCCCGTTCTGCAAGCACCGCTACACTGTAAAGACAAAAACGATAAAAAGCGAAACACAGCTGAAGTGCCCAAAGTGCAAAAAAACTTTTGAAGACGGGCTGGATACTGTATACGGGAGCAGCGAAAGCTCTACAACCTGCCCGTTCTGCAAAACCAGATTTTCGCTGAACGAAAAAACACTGGTGAAAAAATAGAAAAAGTTAAGTTTCCCTCAGATAACCCCAATTGTGGAGTTTGTCCGTGTCTTCAAACCAACGGTCTCCGATATCTGTGCGGTAATACATGTTTGGAATGCGGATGTTTTTGATTCGATTGTAAACCTGGTTTTGCGCCTGCTTCATTGTCTGGCCAGCGCCTGCAACAAGCAAAACTATCCCCGAGTCTCCTGTTACAACCCATTCCTTGTCAACCAAGCGGACATCAACAATATGAATTCCCTCAAACTCCGGCTTTTTGAATGTTATTACAGCATCCTTTGAATAAGCCTCAAACGCCTTGCGGTCATTGTAAGGAAAAGGCGGAACAACAATGTACACGCCTATTTGAAAACCGCTTTTTACTTTTGGCTTGCACGGGTTTCCGCTTGCAAGCTCGAAAAGGAATTCTCCAATTGGAGTCAACAAGCCTTCCTGCTGTATGCTTATAGTTGGATAGCCGAAACGCGCAGTGAATTCTAGGGGGTAAATTCCGTTGTTGTTAACAATGCAGTTAATGTCAATATAGCCAACATAGTTTTCCGTTGCCAGCTTTGCCTCCATTTTTTTTACAGTAGAATTGAAAATCTTGTTTGCATCACTCCAAAACATTGTTGTTCCCATTTCTCCCGTTGAAACTCCAAGTTCCCCGGGAAAAAGCTTTTTGTGCTCAAAGTTAACGTTTATGGGATAAACAAACTCCTTGCCATTGAAGAACGCGCCTACTGCAACCTCCACTCCCTTAATGCGCTTCTGCAATTGAAATTCCTTAATCTTTGTGGAATAAACTTTTTTGTATGCCTCCAAAATTTTTAATACATCTGCGCCATCCTCATCCTCGCCCACAAACAATAACTGCTTTAAATTCTGGGCTGAACCGCTCGGCTTTATCACATACTGGCCAGGGTTTTTTTGGACATAGGAAATTGCCTCGTCAAATGACTTGAAATCTGCCTGAGGCATTATTGAAACTCCCGCATTTTTTAATTCCTGCTGGCCAAATGCCCTGTCATCCTCAAGCTTGTCTGTGTAAGGGGAGCCGCCTACAACAAGTTTTCCAGAATCGCGGAGCTTTTTTGCCTTTGACCCCATTCCAAGGACATCGTCAAAAACAATTACATCTGCCCAGCTTGCATCTTTCTTCCAGTTATTTGACTTGGAAACAAAGCCGTCTGCAACTTCCTTGTAACTCTTGTTTTCAATGTAAAATTTTACATCATTGCCCTCTTTTGCAGTCTGCCAGGCAATGTCTGCAATGTTTGCGTCAATTGAAACAAACAAAAACTTTTTCTTATCCATAAAGAATTATTTGCAATTAGCTTGTATAAAAAACAGTTGGTTCAGCCAGCAAAAGCATTGGTCCAGCACGCAGGGCTTTAATGCAGGTTTCTGCGCTTGCGCCGGCTGTGGTCCTTGAGCCTGTTCTTGTATTGAATTCTTCTCTCGCGCTGGCGCGTAATTCGCTCCAATTCCGGGATATAATGCCGTATCCAATTTTTTGGAAATGGAAAGCGAAGCCTGCCTGCCAGAATTTCCCTGATTGCAATGTAATCCGCGGGATTGTTCATGTTGATTAATTGCCCGTGCATTATTGCACTTGGAACCCCGGCTTCATGAGCCTGCCTAAGCAAATGCAGGAGAGGCCTTTCGGCTGCAACACGGGAAGAAAAAAACTGGAGAAAGCGCGGTGTCGCAATAAAACCGTTGAGCGCAGGATTATATCCGCGCGCTGAAAGAGAACGCGATTCAACAACGCGCTCTGCAAAAGCGTTTTCAACTGCAGATGTAGTGTATTCCGGGGCAGCGAGAAAAACTGTTCTCTTGCGCATTGCAAAGTCTGCTATTGCGCGCTTCAAAAATCTTGAAAAATAATATGCGTCGCCAAACGTTATTATGACAGGGCTTTTTCCCGCAAAAGTTTCCAAGCCCGCTTCCCTGAAAACCTTTGCAAGCATGTTGCGCGTTCTGTATCCTGATTTTTGGAACGGGGTATGCACTATTTTATAATCCAGTTTGGGATATTTGCCGGATTCAATCATTTGCTCGAACTCTGATTCGTGGTCAGGGCGCACTACAAGTGCCGCTTGTTTTACCCCCAATTTTTTAAGTGCTTCAAGCTGGTATGCAATCAATGGCTTGCCGTGTATTTCAAGGTTTACCTTGTTTTTGCTTCCCCCTGTGAGCGCGTGAAGCCTGCCGCCTGTTCCCCCCGCAAGAATAATTGCTTTTGTTACTCTGCCTGAAACTTTTGCCATAAGAAGAAAAGAGTGCGCGGAATATAAAATTGTTTCTAAGCTGCAAACTTTCCCTGTAAAATATTTTTCTCGGGCAGTCTTGTGCGCAGAGCCTGTGGACTGGGCTTTGCAGGCAAATGAACTTTGCAGGCAGACTATATGGACAAAGATTAAGTTAGGGGAAAGGTTAAATATTGGAACAGAGATTATTTTTGCCATGGAACTGATTACAGAGTTATTCATGTTTGGATTGGCAACCTTTGCATTGGTTGTTTCAAGCAAATGGGTTGTTGATTCAAGCAAAAATCTTGCGGCAATATTCAAGCTGAGCGAATTTACTATTGGGTTTATTTTTCTTGCGCTTGCAACTTCACTGCCGGAATTGGCTGTTTCAATAATTGCGTCTACTGAAAATGCAGGGGAAATTGTTGTTGGGAATGTGCTGGGCTCAAACATTGCAAACATATTGCTTGTTCTTGGAATCTCTGCCCTGATTGCTGATATTAAATTAAAGGACAATGAACTGCTGAGCAATGCAGACATTCTGCTTTTTATTACAATGATTCCGCTCGTATTGCTCTGGAACGGCAGTGTTGGCCCTGTTTCAGGCGCTATTCTCGTGATTTTGTTTGTGTTTTATTTGTTTGTTGTCTCAAAAATGCCTGCTGACATTCAGATTGAAAAAATAGAACAGCCAAAATACAAGTTTTTTGCGCCAATTGTGTTTGTCGTGGGAATTGGGATATTGCTTATAAGCGCAAACTCAATGGTTGCATCTGCAGTTAATATTGCAGAGCTTGCAAATATTTCGCAGACAGTAATTGGATTGACTATTGTTGCTTTGGGAACCAGCGTTGCTGAATTGATTGTAAATATACGCGCAATGATGCGCAGGAGTTATGGCCTTGCACTGGGAAATATTTTTGGGAGCTGTGTAATAAACCTTACTCTGGTTTTGGGAGCAGGGGGCATAATAAACAGGATTTTCTTCAACTATGACATTGCTGGGCCTGCAACTATTTTTGCTGTGGGCAGCGTTGTTTTTCTCACTTTTTTGTTAAACAAATACAGGAAAATCGGCAGAAGGCATGGGTTATTGCTTCTAGGGAGTTATGTTGTTTTTATTGCAGTAGAATCAGGAATAACTGTTTTTGGCGTGCCAACAGGCCTTTAGAAGGCAATTTTTCGCACAGGCATGCATTTAAATTTTTAATGCAGTAGAATTATTTTAACGAATTTTTAATGCTGAATATCAAAAATCTTATGGGTTGGTGTGGGTTTTTATGTCTAAAAAAGCAGAAAAACATGAAAAAATAGAGGAAAAAGAGGCAGCAATAGAGGAGAAAGAGGCAGTAAAAGAAGAGGATATTGAGGAAAAAATGGAAGAAATTGAGGAATCTGGAGAGGAAATTCCAGAGGATAAGCTTCCATTTCCAAGGGCAACAATAGTAAACATGCTGAGAAAAAACCTCTCAAAAGGCAAGCAGATAAAGGGCCAGGTAAAGGATGAAATGAATGTCTGGCTCGGAAAAATGGTTGAGCGCATTGCACAAAAAATGGATTCACACCCATACACTTATGTTGACGGGGGAATGCTGCGCGAGGCAATAGAACCCTATGAAACAGTGCAGGACATTGAAAAGGAAAAAGAGCGCATCATAAAACAGTTGGAAGCCGTAAAAGCAGCATGCGATGTTCTGATAAACGAAGTTGACAGGAAATTTGTGAAATAAATAGTGCGGCCCTGTTTTGATTAAACTTTTCGAAAAAGTTTAGGCGCAGCCCATTTTGATTAAACTTTTCGAAAAAGTTTAGGC
>JAFGEM010000042.1 GCA_016931555.1 Candidatus Iainarchaeum sp.
GGCGGAGTTTTTGTTTTTGATGAAGAAACCTATTTCACTGTAGTTGTAACAAACAACGATCCAATAGAAAAAACCCTTAATGCGGAATATTTTTCGCCCACAATCTCAGAGCTAATTGATGTTCCTGAAACTATTCCCGCAAACTCAGAAGCTAGATTCAGGGCAAGAATAGAGCCTAATAAAGAACTCAAGGGACAGACATATGAAAGCACGCTAATTGTGGAGCTTGACAATGAAAAAATTGTGAAAAAAATTGATTTGGCTTTTAAAGGCTCTGATTCACAGGGCAATGGCTCAGGCATAACAGACTCAAACCAAAACATTATTTTTGACTTTAACGGCATTGCATCGGGATTTGCAACTCTCGTTGATTTCAATGCAGTGGCGGGATTCTTTTCAGGATTAACAAATGCCTCAGCAATACCCCCAGAAGCATTGTCAGCAAGCCTTCTTGACATTTTACTTGCATTGATTGCAGCAGTATTACTCCTTGCTTTTATAGCAAGATTTGTACGGAGGATCAAGTGATAAACAATGAATTACACAAAACTCTTGGCAATAGCTTTCATGCTGGTTTTTGCCTCTCAGGCACTGGCACTGGAATTCAATGAAATAGCAGTTACCCCGGGAAGGGAAACTGTATTCACTACACCAAACAACAACATTGGATTAGTATACACATTCAGAAACCTTTCAAACGAACAAAAATGCGTTCAAATTGAAATGACTGGAAACTCGCCATTTGTTTCCGGAGAATTTGCAGACCATGATTTCTGCCTAAATGCAGGCGAGAGCACTCAAATGGCTTTAACAATTCTCACAACAGATGCACCGCGCGCAAATTATACTCTTGAAGCACGCATTTCTGTTGACGGGCAGGAAAATTTTGTTCCTCTCGTGGATATTACTGTGGGCGAAAACGGGGCAATAGAGGTTATTCCCTATCCAACAGACGTTTGCAGGGGAGAAAGAGAATACATTAACGTTCTCGTCAGAAACAAGACAGCGCAATTCAAGACAGTTGAATTGAACGCTGAAAACGAGCTTTTGCTTCCAAGCTTTGAAACCACAAGGCTTTATCTTGACGCGTATCAAGAAAGAAATGTGAAGCTCTATGTTCACACAAACTCTTACACAATGCTTGGCCCAAAAGAAGTCAGCATTTATGCCACAACAGGCTCTGATTACATTAAGAGAACAACAACAATCAATGTAAAGGACTGTGAAGGAATTGTCGCACCAAACTTCGAGGTTACACTGAGTTCAACATGCAGCAATGTTGAAAAAACCAAAGCCTCGAAAATAAACTTTTCAATTAGAAACCTTTCCTCACAAGAACAGGCTGTTTACATGGCTGTTCTGAGTGACCTGCCAAGCTATTTGTCGGCAACTGCAGTTACTCTTGACTCGCACGAGGAAAGGACATTCCAGTTTGATGTAAACGCGCGCATTAGCGATGAAGTTGGAGACCACAACCTAACATTGGTTGTTTGGAATCAATACCACAGAATCGAAAAACATAAGTGTATTAGAGTGCGCCCAATCGAACTGGGAAGCCTAAGCCTGTTGAATGACGACATTGAAATCCGATCTTGTGAAACAGGGATATTCAGGTTTTCGGCTTCAAACATCGGAGACCAAAATATTGATGTTAATTTTAGGGTTTCAAATGTTCCGGAAAAAATAAGCGTTGATTTCTCAGACTCCAACTTTAAATTGGCTGAGAATCACTCAAAGGAGATTTTCATGTATGTCTCTGTTGAGGACGGCGCAGAACTTGGAAACTATGATTTGAATGTATTGGCAAAGTTTGGCAGCAAAACACTGCAATTCAGGCCAAGCTTTACTGTTGTCGAAAAAACCCCTGCAATAGAAAAAGGGCTTGTTTTAGAGAGCTATCCATTGCAGGTGCAGGCAACACCAAACAGCGAAAAAACAATTTCAATAGAGCTAAGGAACAATTCCGACGCTACTATTGACGGCATTAGCGTTAGAATAAAGAATCTCCCCCAGGAGATACATGCAAGCGCTGTAAGCGAAATTGTTTTGTTTCCCACAGAATCCAAAAAAGCAGAAATTACCCTGACAATCGGAGACATTGAAAGCGGGTTCTACAAGGGAATGCTTGAGATTACAAGCCCTGAGGGCACAATAGTAAGAGACATTGAATTTGCAGTTTCTTCACAGGGAGAAGAAGAGGATGAAGAGACAGCAAACGGGATATTAGCAGGATTGTTTACACTTGGCGAAAACCTTGCATTTGGCCTGGTGTTTGCAGTTGTAATCCTGTTACTTGCAATAATTGTAATAGGATTCGTTGTTTCGAGAGAAAACAAAAATATGGCAATAAAAAAGGAGTTGTGGGTGAGACGATGAAAAAAATGTTATTGGGAATAGTTTTGGTTTTTTTGTTCAGCGCAGCAAACGCTTCAAGTGTAACAGGGGAGTTTTCATTTGAATGTGACTGCCTGACAGTTGACAGGGGAGTATTTACCCTAACAAATGATGCGAGCCAGTCACAGACATTCACTATCAGCGCTGCAGGAGATACAAAAGACTGGATTAACCTGAACGGGCAATGGATAGGGCAAGCCCCGCTAAAAGTAACACTCGGCGCTGGAGAATCAGTAAAACTATATGCATTTGTTGATCCTCCGGGATGCTACATTACGCCCGGCAACTATGTTATAACAGTAAACTTTTCAAGCCCGCTCGAAAACTTCTCACAATCACTCAACGTAGAAATAAAGGCAAGCAGATTCGTAAACATTGATTTAAACAAAGAAAACATTGCACTAAAACAGTGCGAAAAAGAGGAACTGGATTTAACAGTCACAAACACGGGAAAAAGCGATGAACTTGTCTTCGTATCAGTAACAGGCCTCCCAGGGGCATGGGTGGACTATTCAACTGAAAGCTTTATTTTGGAAAAAGGGGCATCCAAAAAAATGAAAATGCTAATTGAGCCTCCGTGCTCTGCACAGGCAAAAAAATACCCTTTTGAAATAAAAGCAGTAATACAAAACACTGGCTTTACTGTTGCAAAAAGCCTTTCACTCGAAATAATTGATGCACAGCAAATACAAATTTCAAGCAATCCTTTGAAAGCATGCGGAGACAAGGAAACAACAATGCCAATCAGAATCAAGAACATTGGAAGGCTTGATGATTCAATAGAAGTCTCTGCAAGCGGCTTGGACTGGGCAGTAATACAGCCAACAATATTGTCTCTTGCACCGGAAGAAGAGGCTGTTGTTAATGCTACATTCAAAAAAACCAACGCAGGAACACAGGACTACACCTTTACAGTGAAAGCGCATTCAAGGGCATTCAATAAAACAACAGAAAAGGAATTCACTGTTTCACTTGTAGACTGTTACGGCGTAACCATAAAAAGCGTTAATGCAAACAGCCAGGATACAGAAAGTCCAGAGGCATGCATTGAAGAAAAACTCGAGTATGTGTTTGAATTGGAAAATGACAAGGCAATGCCAATAGAAATTGATGTCAGCCTGCGCGGAGCAAACGCGCTCATAACCCCCAGCAAGGCAACTATTGCTCCCGGAGCAACAGAATCCTTTACAATAAAAATAGATTTGAGCCAAGAGACAGCAGGGGAACACAACTTTGATTTAGTAATAGATTCAGATTACTTTTCAATGACGAGAGAATTCAAGTTCACTGTGGTTGACTGCTATGCTTTGGATGTTGACTATGACGGATTGAATAATACAATTGAAGTTGAAGCCTGCTATACAACGGAAGAAGGCAGAAACCCGTACATTGTCACTATGAAGAATACCGGAACAAAGGCTGTTACTGTTACAGCAACAGTTTCCGGAATGGACTGGGTTTACTTCCAGCCGGGCGTTTTTGACATAAACCCGCAGGATGAAAAACAAATCTATGTTTACTTTGACCCGCCATACGATACAAGGCACGGTTTATACAAGGCCGACTTGAGAATAACAGCAAAATACATTGAACACTCAAAGGTTGTTGATGTCAAAGTATTTGGAGGATTGTATGCAGAGCTTGGAGACGCAAATGTCTCGGCATCAGGAAAACTGGGCGAAATTATTGAGGAAACCGAGAAAAAGGTTGAAGTTTCTTTGAGCATTAGAAACGATTCAAATTCAATGCTCAGAGTGGAAAACTTTAATGCAATAGGATACAATGCAGAATTTGATTTTACCCCAACCTCGCTTACACCTCAAGAAACTCTTGAAGTGAAAATGACCTTGCTTTTGGGCAAGGATTTCGAGGAAACTGTTTTCACTGTGCCAGTGAGAATAACAACAGACAAGGGCTCTGTTACAAGGGAAGTAGAAGTTGATTTGAATGCCCCAATTGACCAAGAGCCGGAGCCTATTCCGCTTTCAGGATTCTTTGGCCTGGGAAGCCTCAGAGACCTTGCATTAGTCGGCTTGATTGTCATTGTACTGGCAATAGTCCTTGTAATGATTTTCAAGTCAGGAACAAAAGAAGAGAAAGAGGAAAAAGAGCCAGAGTCTTATTGGCAGCCGCCCGAAGAAAAGAATGAAAAAATTACGAGCGCGGGATTGGCAGAATTGGGCAAAAAAATACGGGCAAAACCCAAATCAAAAAGCAGGGCAAAGCCTAAAAGAAAATTTTCAAGAAAGCCCAAAACAAGGGCAAGAAAAAGATAAGCCAAAAAAAATTAACCTCGGGGAAAGCGCAGGCAAAACAAGGCCTTTCTCCCCTCCTTTTTTCTTTTTAACAAAAAATTGAAAGAATCCGCCCATTTTTGCAGTTAATTGCTGCCGCCCAATATGCCTTGTGCAAAGTTCTTGTTTATTGTGCTCAGGCCTTTCAAAAGATTGGTTGGCTTTTCCAAAACACATATTGGCATGCCCTTAAATTTTTGGATGTTAGTGCACCACCATTCTTCATCCATTTTTCCGTCGCTTGCTGTTTTCCACATGTCAACTATCAATAGTATTTTTTGCTTTAATTTTTCATCTTTAAGCGCTTTTGCAACTATTTTCTCAGTGTCAGAATTATCTGCCAAAAGGAATGCAGAGGTTTCTGCAAAATCCTCTGCAGCATTTGACTGCGCATACTTTGAAACCTCAACTGGAATAAAACCCTCTTTGTCACTTGCATTCTTCCAGTTTTCTCCCAAGTAAGCGGAATTATTTCCGGCAGCATTAAGCTTTGAAAACTCCTCTGCTTTAGAGCCAGTGCATGTCCACTTTTCTCCGGCCTCTAATTTGTCTGTATCACCGAATATAAAGCAGTTGTGGTAATCCATGTTGTGCGTGAACTCGTGCAATGCAGTAAGTTTTATATCCTCATAATTGCCCTGGTACTTAAAATTGTAAATGAAAGACTGCATTTCTATTGCGCTTCCTTTAAAACCCGTGTATTTTGCGTCATCTCCATGAAACTTTCTGTATGCCTCATCGCGCGTGTAAATTGATTCCAAATACTTTCCAACAACGCCCGGAGGAAAGGTTCCGTGGAATGCGGTAATGCCTGCTTTGAGATCATCACCCATTACCGCGGCATTCGGTTTTGTGCCCGAATAACAAACATTATAACTCAATCCTGCTGTTGTTTCTGAATTAGACCAAAGCCTTGTTTTATCTGCGGGCTTAATCATTAAGCATACTTGGTCAGGCATGTTGAAAACGCTGATTGCATCATCGCCCGAACCAACCTTGAAAACAGGAGTCACAGAAACTGGCTTATTGTCACTGCCAGTGAGTTTGCCAAAAACATCTCCCTCTCCAAACTTGCACCTGTCATAAACCCCTTCTCTAACCATTGTCCCAGTAGGAGTCGGGTCAACAGCCTCTTCTGTCACAGTACAAGTCCCGCCTGAACATGTTGTTTGCGGGTCTGGGAGGCTGCTTAACTCAATGTTTTTGAATTTTATTTCATCTGCTGGGTTGTCTCCGCCATCCCAGGCATCAATTTTAGCATAAACATTTATTGTTTGCCCTGGCTCTATATCATGCCAGCCAGTGTGTGCATCCCAAACAGCAATATCTGGTTTTACTCTGAAGTTTGTTGTTGGGGTACTGCCTCTTGATGTCATAACTCCGGTTGAGGCATCATAAATTTGATAGCAAAATTGTATCTTATCAGAATAAGAATTAACTGCATTATTTGCATAGGCAGAGCAACCATCAAAAGCAGCAACCTCTTTGTCGTTTAGAAAAAACTTGACTTTTTGGTAGCTTCCAAACAAGCCTGGGCGCGTTCTCATTTCTCCGTTGAACTTCCACTGCCAATTGCTTTTTTTTTCAACCTGGGCAGGGTCAATATAATAGGGTATTTCCTGGAGGTTATGGGATTCTATTAGTGTATCCAAAGTGTTTCTTGAATACACAGGAAGTTTACCCCCCGTTTCTTTTAATTTCAAATTCAATTTTATATTCCTAAATTTGACCTCGTCATCATCATTATCACTATAACTCCAGGCCGAAACTTCTGCATTAACATTTATTTGTTTAGCAGGATTTATTGCAAACCAGGCGGTATTATTGCTGCCTTCTTTCGCATGACCTTCTTTCAAAACACTGGTTTGGGTATCTGTGGAGCCATCATAAATTTCATAGCAATAAAAAATTTGCCCGCCGTCTGACCAAGTAGCAGAACCGTCCTTGTACCAACAAGCGCTTAGAACAGCTACAGTATACCCCTTATAAACAAAAATTACTTTTTGAAAATAACCATCATCATCAAAAACACCAGGCCTGAGGCGCACATGCAAAGCATCTCCCTTTGTCCAGGTGCCATCAGTTGCAACCTCATTCTCGGGAATAACATAAACTATTGTGTTATCATGCTGTGATTCCACTATTTCCGCATTAACGCTCCCAATTCCACAGAGTAAAGCAATCGCAATCAGCGCGTATAATACTATTCTTTTATTTTTCATATAATGTTTTATTGTTTTTTATGTAATTTAAAGGTTTCTTTTGGTGTGACGAAAACAAAGGTTTAATAGCCAGAAGGGTTTTTTTGTTGTTATGCCAAAGTTTTTTGAAAGAAGGCGGAAGAAAAAGGATTTGATTAGGGTGCCTAATGCCAGCGCTGCGCTTGAAATGAGCAGAAACATGATGGCAGAGGTTAATGTAAATCCAAAGCATGCTGGCAAGCCGGGATTTGTTTCCAAGGAAAAGATTGAGGGCGCAGAGGTTGCCGGAAACATAAGGTACGCGGATAAGTCTCTTGGAAGGGAAACAATTTATTTGGAGCGGCGCTCTGGGGAAGACAGGCGCAAGAAAAGGCTTTCTCTGCCAACTGAAAGGCGCAGGATTAAAAGAAATTAGGCCTGTTTTTTCGAGTTGAATGGTTTTTAATTATTTGTCTGCAAAAAATTTTTTAGGTGGGTTTGTTGGAAGAAATTGATCTTGCAATAATTGGTTCGGGAGCAGCAGGAATTGGGGCTGCAGTTTATGCTTTGCGCCGGAATTTGAAGATAAAGGTTTTTGAAAAAGAGGCAGTGGGCGGTCAGACTGCAAAGGCTGTTTTTGTTGAAAATTATCCCGGATTCAAAAAAATTACTGGGTTAGAGTTAATGCAGAAAATGAGAGATCACTTGCAGAGCCTTGGCTCTGATGTTGAAGAGGGCAACGGAGTAAAAAAAATTGTTAAGTCAAAAAATGGCTTTGAATTGGATTTGGATGAAGGCGAAAAAGTTTTTGCAAAAACTGTTTTGCTTGCCACTGGAACTGAAAACAGGCACCTTGGTTTGAAGGGAGAGGAAGAATTGTATGGAAAGGGCGTTTCTTACTGTGCGAATTGCGACGGGCCTTTTTTCAAGGGCAAAAAAGTTGCTGTTGTTGGAGGCGGAAACTCAGGAGTAACCAACGCACTTTATCTTGCTGAAATGGCTTCAAAAGTTTTTTTATTTGAATTCATGCCAAACCTGAACTGCGATGAAATTTATTTGCCAATGCTCGAAAAACAAAAGATAGAGGTAATGAAGAACACGCAGATTGCTGAAGTGCTTGGAAAGTATAAGGTTTCAGGCGTAAAAGTAAAGGCTCGTGAAAACGGAAAAGAAAAGAAAATTGATGTTGATGGTGTTTTTTTTTACGTTGGCCTTACACCACAGAATTCTCTTGCAAAGCAGGTTGGAGCAGAAATTGATGAAAAGGGCTTTGTGAAAGTTGATGAAAACCAAATGTCAAGTGTGAATGGTTTTTTTGCCGCAGGAGACATTACAGGAAGCCTTGCACAGACAATTTGGGCTGCTGCTGAGGGGGCAAAGGCAGCGCTTGCAATCCACGATTTTTTGAGAATAAAATAAGTGGTTTGATGGACAGCCAAAATTTTTGTTTCAGTTCAATAAGCGGGTTGCTGTGGTTTTGATGGATGAACAAAGTTTTTATTACGAGTCAATAGCTGGAATGCTGCTTGGCAACAAATTAAGGGAAGAAAGCATTCGGGAAGAATTAAAAAAAATTGATGCCTATTCCTCTTTTGTTGAAATTGGGTGTGCCCAAGGACATTTTTTGGAATTGGCGCAGGGCAAAGGGGCTTTTGCTTTTGGATTGGATTACTCTCATGAGTTTTTGCAGAGGGCAAGCAAAAAAAATCCAACAGGCTTGGTTAACGCTGATGCAGCATATGTTCCTTTCAAAAACAGTTCTTTTGATTTTGTGCTGTGCACAGAGGTTTTGGAGCATGTGCCAGAATGGAAAAACGCCTTGCACGAGTTAAAGAGAATTGCAAAGAACAGGATTTTGATTACTATTCCTCTGGAAAAAGGCTTTTTTTGGCGCATCATATCTATTTTTTCTCCTATGCACAGGCGCGGGCATCTTCACAGGCTGGATTCTCAGGACATTGAAAGGGAAATGAGTGACTGGAGATTGGAGAAAAAAACAGTTATTGCAACGCCAAGCAAACTCCTGAACAGGACTATTGCAAAGCTTTTTGGGGAAAAAAATGCGATTTATTCAGTACTGTTGTTCAAAAAAGCCTAGAAAAAAGGTTTTAATATAAGAAAATGTATTCTATTTACAATTGTTTTTTGGAATTGGAGTTTTTTTTATGAAGATAAGTTTGGGGGACATGCGGCATCATTCTCTCGTTGCTTCTGTAGCTTTCATTTTAATGATGATTTTCAGTGCGGCTGTTTTATGGCCTGTTTTGCCTGATAACATGGCAACTCATTGGGGCCTTGATAACGCGCCTGATGCTTACACTGAAAAATTTGCCTTTGTTTCAACGTACATATTATTGGCTGTGGCAATATTTGCATTGCTTGCAGTAATCCCAAAAATAGACCCTTTGAAAAAAAATTACGAGTACTTCAAAAAGCAGTATGATATTTTTCGCGCGTTTCTGCTTGGTTTTCTCGCGTATATTTTCGGGCTGACTATTGCTGAAAACATTGGTTACAGCATTGACATGGAATTGCTGACTATTCCTGCAATAGCGGTCTTATTCTATTTTGCAGCTGTATTAGTTGAAAATTCAAAGCAGAATTGGTTTGTGGGAATCCGCACTCCTTGGACTCTGAGCAGCAAAAGCGTTTGGGAAAAAACAC
>JAFGEM010000043.1 GCA_016931555.1 Candidatus Iainarchaeum sp.
AGTTTTATCAAAGAAAGAATTGCTCTGCAATTCTTGCCTTTGGCATTCCTCTGCTTTTTTAAACCTTTTAATGCATAAATCGCTTAAAATGGGGTCATAGCATAATCCGGCAGTGCGTCCGGCTCCAGACCGGTTGATCGGGGTTCAAATCCCCGTGACCCCACAAACGTTTTCCAACGTTTTTTTTATCATTCTGGGCAGTCGACTCCGCGTATCCCAGGGTCACAGGTATTTATGAACCCATCGCAAGTGCTGTTGCATGTTGCGTATCCCCCGCACCTGCCATAGTATTCCATACAGACTCCCACACCATAAGGATTATCCATTATTTGATCGGGCGGATCGCACTGTTCATAATATAAAGGAGGGTTATTAGTGACTATCCAATCTCCGCAATACCTGCAAGTTCCCGAAATGCAAACTCCATTGTTTGTGCCTCCGCCCCCACTGCAGACAGCACCTTCTGTTGTACATGATTCGCTTCCGTCTCCGCCGCCTCTTTCCATATTGAGGCCTACAAGTTTCATGTAGTTGAATTGGTCCCAGTAATAAATGGTTAGGCTGCCATCAATACTTCCTGTGGGGTTTGTGTGCATTCCTGTAAAATTCATTTCTCCGCCCGATGGCACTGTAAGAGGATTGCCCATGTTAATAGTACTCCTTTCGACTCCGTTTAATTGACTGCCCTGCAAGTCTCCTGCAAATTGTATGAATGCTACCCTTATTTGTCCGCCGGTAGCATTTTGTGCTTTTATTTCCACATTCCCGCTGGAATCAATATTCCCAGATTTTACAACAATTTTTGTAGGATCTGAAGAAGTAAAAGCAGCCTCAGATGTAGAAGGAGCCATCACAAAAAACAGCACACTTGCAACAGCAACAATGAGAATTAATGCCCAACCATAAGTCATTAAATATTCCAAGCCAGCCTGCCCTGAATTGTTTTTATTCAAAAAAATTACCTCAGCAGTTATTATATACGCATAAGAGGTTTAAATATTTTTTTGGGCAAAAAGCCAACACATAAAAAAGCTTTTTTACATGAGTCTTTTATACGGGCTCGTAGTCTAACGGTAGGACGTGGCCTTCGCAACAGCTTTTCGAAGCGCTCATTACATTCGCTTTCGAAAATATGGGAAAAACGGAATAGGCTATGATCTGGGTTCGATTCCCAGCGAGTCCATGTGCCATTGAGCATAGCGAAATGGCACGGGATCTTGATTTCCCAAGGCTTTGCTCATGCAAAGGCTTGTCGGTTCCCAGCGAGTCCAACATATTTATATATGAGAAAGCCCTATTTTTTTAGCATGAGCCCTCCAAAGATTTTTTGGTCTGCAGCAGTATTCGCACTAATTTTAATCAGCGCTGGTTTTTTGATTGGGCAGACCAATAGCCTTATTGGGCAGGCGCAAGTTAACCATATTACTGGGACAATTGTTTTGACTGACAGGGAAGACATTGATTCTGTTACTGCCCCAATAAGCCTGCCGGGAACAACGTGTACTGTCGATATAATGCACTGCTTTGGCGGGAGTTATGTCCAAAACAATGCCATTACAGCGCCCAATCTTTTTAGGGCAACGAATACTTACTGGACACAGTTTAACCGCCCGGGAATTGGAAATGTTATGGAAGGCGGAATGGAATATGTTTCGGGAGGCTATCCTGTTATACTTTTGCCCTCAAGCAATACCACAGACACGCGCTGTATGGGAAGGCATTACAATGCTGTTTCGTCCGGAACATACTATATTTTCCTCGCTCACTCCTTTGATAAGCCCGGTCCTTTGACAGACCCTCCAATGGAAATAGCCAATCCTACTCCAGACGCTGGTGTGGCACAGCATGCTTATTATCTGGCAGTTTCCTACGATTGCACTTAAAAATCTGTTTTCTGGAGTTTTTTCCACTGTTTCTCAACAGTGTTCTTATTCACATAGGGATTATGGTGGCGGAATCCTCCTCCAAAAGAAGCAGGAATATGAAGCAACTCGTGAATAATTGTTTTTGTTTTCTCATCCTCGCTTTCCCTGTCGAATTTTTCAGAAATCAATTCAATAACATAAAATGGCTGCGAGCGCATGCCTAATTGCATTGCCTTTCCCAAGCCATGTATGCGGGCAATTGTCCTGCTTGTTTTTGTGCCTTTGCTGACAATGCATGAAATCCTGTTTGGATCAATGTGCTGCATATCCAATTTTTCAATCAGCTCTCGTGCTCTCTGCGTCCAATAATCAGAATACGCGTATTTCATATTCTTCACTTTAGCATGCCTGCTATTTTCTTTCCAAATTCACGCGCTGCCTTTGGACCTGAAGCAGTAACAATTTTTCCATCGGCTTCTATCGGGTTTCCAGTATACTCTGCCCCGTGCTCCTCTAAATTATTGCTTTCACTTTCAAAGCAGGTTGCCCTCACACCCTTGAGAAGCCCTGCATTTGCAAGTATTGATGGCGCAATGCAGATTGCTGCAACAATTTTTTTTGCCCTGTCAAATGCTTTTGCAAGCTCCAACGCTTTTTTGTCCTTAAAATAAATTGAAGAGCCCTGGCCCCCAACAAAGATTATTGCCTCAAAATCCTCTATTTTAACATCATCCAAAGTTTTGTGTACCTGTATTGTTTTTCCCTGCATTCCAATTGCAGCGCCCTTTACTTTGCTTGCAACAACTATGCTGTGGCCCTGGCTCTCCAGCGTTCCCTTTGTGTCAAACAATTCTTCATCACGGAAACGCGCCGGCGCAATTACCATTAAAATTTTTGCCATTCAAAAAACACCTTTCAATTATTACATGCAAAACATAATTTATTGTTTTTGGGTCTGAGTTTCCCTTATTTTCTTCCTCTTTTTCCTCTATTTTTCCCTTTTTTTGCACTAGATTTTGCCCCTGTCCGCGGGTTTTGCGCAAAATCAAGTTTTGCAATTACTACGCTTCGCAGTGTCATGTTTCCCGCCTGCCCTTTTCCTATAAAACGTGTTGCAAAAAGAGGTTCAAACCCCTGCCTTTTAAGTTCCTGCACTAATTCCTGTTCCCCCCAATCCGCAAAAGTGTGCTGATCCTGCAGTGTATGCACTGATATTACTGCCCGTGAATCTTCGTTTTTCTTTAAAACACGCCTAATCTCGCTGATTGTTTTTGGCCAGGCCTGTACCCATTGAATTGAGTTAATTGACATTACTACATCATATGAATTGCTTGCAATTGGAATTCTTTCCATTTCTCCGGTAACAAACCTTATGTTTCCAGCGCCTTCCCTTTGCGCGAGTTTTCTGGCTTCCCTGTTCATGTGCTCTGCAGTGTCAACAAGCGTAACTTTTCCCTGCGGAACAATTTCCTTTGCAAGAAACGTTTCAATTACTCCGGAGCCAGAACCCAAACTCACTATCCTGTCATGCGGCATAAAATTAGTATTGCGGATTATTGCGTCAATAGTAACCTCAAAAACACCCCTGTTCTCTATTTGGCTCCACTTGGAAGACAGCCTGTTCCAATAACCGCGCCTCTCTCTTTTTGGAATCTGGCGGAGTACTTTTTTGCCCAAATCCCTTGGATTCAAACCCTGCCTCTGGCGCCTAAGAAAACCTTCAGGCAATTCCGCTGTAATTTGGCTTTCCCTCAAAACCTCTTGAGGAGAAAGTTCGGGCGGGAGCCTTTTCAAATAAGCCTGTACCCGCCCCCGAAGAGCCCCTATCCTTATTGAATCATTAAACCTTGTTTTGGGCCTTGGCATACGCATAAGATAAAGCGCAAAACCTAAAAAAGCTTTGTTATGCTGGCAATTAAAAATCCTTTTGCCCCTTTCTACTAAAATGCAAACAAGGCTTTTGCTCAAAGCAATAATTGGGATAATCATTCTCACGGCAATAACTGCTTTTTTTGATTCTCCGCCATACCTGCGGACACTGCTTTCTTTTGCAGTATTTTTGGTGCCCGCAGCATATATTGTCGCGCAGAACTCTGAAAAAAAGGCAGAGACAAAGGAAAGGCACGCCCTTGACTTCAAAGTGTATTCAAGAGTATTCTCACCCATATTCACTATTTTTCTAATAATAATTTTTTTCGAGTTATGGACAAGGAAATTGGATTTAACAATTTCAATTGCCGGAGTTATTTTATTGTTCACGGGACTGGTTATTTACGTGAAAAGCGTGCTTACCCTGGGAAAATTTTTTTCAAAAGAGCTGGAAATAAAAAAAGGCCATGCTCTTGTCACAAGCGGGATTTACACGCATGTAAGGCACCCGTCATATGCAGGCTCTTTTCTTTTATTTTTGGGGTTTGCGCTGATAGCAAACAGTGCAATTGCAATTGCCTTGTTTTTGATTGTAATGGTTCCCTGGCTCGCCTGGAGAATTAATAATGAGGAAAAATTTTTGGAAAAAAAATTTGGCAGAGAATTTGTTGAGTACAAAAAAAATTCAAAGCTTTTGATTCCTAAGATTTTTTGATTGAATGCACTGCCTTGACAAACATTCCTGAAGCCCATGCAGAATTCGGCTCTGATTTGAGAAACATTGTTTTCACTGGCTTTTCATTGTAAAAAAATTCGTTCACTGTTTTGTCCTCATTAATCAAATCCGAGATTTTTCTTAATTCCTGCCGCGCCTCTTTTTTCCAGCCCACTTTCTGCAGCAAAATTGTGTTAATGCATCCAAGCCAAACCCAGGAAAAGCCATTGTGAATCCTGTACTCTTGAAGGGGCAGCAAAACCATTGGCAGGCGCCAAAAAGGGTATGCGGGATAATTTGTCTGCAATGGCACTTTGTTTAATTGGTATTGTTTTATTTGATTTGCAATCATCTGGCTTTGTTCTTCATCCGCAATATCCCACCACGCTGCCAAGAGATTTCCATCGGCTGCAAAAGTATCATGTTTTCTCAGAAAAACCCAGTCTGCATAATAGTTTCCAAGCCAAAACCTTGAATTGATTTTATCCCTTATCTGGGATGCTGTTTTTTCCGCATGCCCTGCCAAATCGTTTCTCTTCAATAGCCTGCTTAGCCGTGCAAAGGATTCCATTGCCTTGCA
>JAFGEM010000044.1 GCA_016931555.1 Candidatus Iainarchaeum sp.
GACCTCTTCGTCCGAAGCGAAGCGCCCAATCCTGACTAGGCTACGGGTCCAGATAGATTTGAGGGTAATTGTGTTTTTAATCTTTAGGAATAAAAGATTCGAAGTTTTGGCTTATCTTAAGCCTTCTTTTAACCAGCATTGGAATTAAGCCATCATTTTCCGAAAGCATGTCATCATAATAAGAATTTGGATCTGTACTGCCAGTCAGAATCTTATTTTGATCGACGTATGCTAGCTCGGAAGGCACAAAGCCAAACTTTTTCCAGATTAAAAAGCGGTTATATTTTAGGGGATTCCTGAAACCAACATTGGTAATCCAACTTATTAGATTAGCATCGCCTCTTAATGCTACACTATAATGTTGATTATTATTATCTTTTGCCCGACCATATGACACAGCAAATTGAAATCCTGTTTTAGCTAAAAGCGTACAAACACCGCGCCACAAATTTTTTGAACAAACATTCATGGAAATGCTTGGGTAAGTGTGCCGCTTCAAATAAACTTTTGCATAACCTGATCCGCCTCGTTTCCTAAAAGAAAGGCACCCGTCAGTGTCAAACACTCCTCGGAGAAATCCATAAATTACGTCCAGGTCTTTTGAATGGAGTATTTGTTCTGGAACGCTAACGGTTAAAGTCTTTTTTCCGTAAGGAAAGCCCATAGAGTGCATAAACTCGATTATTCTTGTTTTGTGGGTAACAAAACCATATGTTTTCTTTGTTAGAAAATAACGCGGTTTTACTGGAATTTGAAAATATTTTTCAAACAAGGGAGCAACGTGGTTGTCATAATATCCTTTTTCTTCGAAACCGCCTGAAATTTCTAGATCTTTTCTTTGCCCGTCATTCCTCAAATATCCATCGCCCGCGTGTATCCCGCAAATTTCCGCTAAATCTGGAGTCATTTTTGTTTGTATGGCTAATCCCCTATCAAAAACCTGCTTTTTTGATTTAAACTCTTTCGAGTTTGGATTTCCGCTATTCATCAAAATCGCTTCCTACAAACTCTTTCAAAATCCACATTTCTCTTCCGTCCAAATCCTCAGGATTATTTCGCGCAATCTGAATTGCTGCTTTTATTTCTTCCCTACTAGGAGCAGGAAAATTCAGTGTTTTTTCGAAAATCATTCAAGCCACCTCCAAAATGAAAAGAATTTTTTCGTGGACTCGTTGGGATTTTGGAGGCATTAAACCCTTTGACCCGAGCGCAGCAAGGGCAAAGGTTTAAGCCGAGAAAATCAGAGGACTAAGAAAAAATTTGATTTATAGGAGGTGGCTTGGTTTTGGGATAAAGCAATTAGTTTTAAAAACTTGGCTGATTAAAGAATGTTGTATATCCCTAATTATTTAAATCTAATATAATTGAATTTAATTGGTGGTTTTTGTGAAAACATGCAGTATTTGCAATCGCGAAGTAGTCAGTGATTATGTTGAGTTTAAGTGCCCGAATTGCGGGAAAACCCGCATTTTGAGGTGCGCGCACTGCAGGAAAACAGGAAAAGTCTACAAGTGCAGTGAATGCGGTTTTGAAGGGCCATAAAAAAAGGTGTTTTTTTGGGAAAAACTGTTGTAAAGCCTTTTCTCTAAAGAGAAAAGCCTTGGGAAAAGAGGTTTTTTGCTCCGCAAAAAAGGTTGATTTTAATGGGAAAAACTGTTGTTATAATGAAGATTACTCCAAAGGAAGAGCAGATTGACAGGGCAATGGCTGATTTGAAAACAGTGAAAAGCGGTGCTTTGCAGGACGTGCAAAAGGTTCCTGTTGCATTCGGAATTGAAATTCTTAAAGCTGCTTTTACTATTGAGGAAAAAGCGGAAAACGCGCTTTCAGAGCTTGAGGAAGAAGTTGCAAAGCTTGATTCTATTGAAAACAGCGAAGTAGAGAACATGACACTGCTTTAAACGAGCAATAATTTAATATTGTTAAAAGTACACTATTTTTTGCAGCATGAAAGAACTGCCTTTACTCGTTAGCTTAGACCATAACGATGAATCCCTAAAGAGCCAAGGAAGAAGAGTTATTCACGATTTTGGGGAAAAAGGAAAAACACTTTTTATTGAAGGAACTGCTAAAAGTATTACCCAAAGAAACAGCAGTGCAAAACCTTTTTTTGCCGCACTACAAGAAGCGAGAAAAATTGGAATGGGAATAGTTTTTTTGGATGCACGAACAGAAAAAGCATTAGTTAGTAAAAGAGTCAAAAGAAGTTTTAAGATTCCACAACCAGACTTTCAAAATTATCTGACCTTTAATCTACGCGAAAGAGAGTGGATAAAAACTATCCGTAAACAAGCAAAGAGGGGGGACATTGTAATGGTCCATCAAAACCATGCAAAAAACTTGTTAGATTTAGATCCTTTATTAGGAGGCAACTTTCTTGCTATTACTCGGCTTCCAATAACGAGTTCCAGAGTTAGCAAAGCGGATATAGAATGGATTAGATACCTTAGAGCAAAAAAAAGGCCTTTAGTCAAAAGAAAACCAGGGGCTCTCAAAAGAAAACCAGAGGTTCCCAAAAAAAACCCCCTTCTATTTTAACACATTTCCATTCTAATTTTATTGGTTGGGATGATAACTAAAGTTAGTCTTGAGAATTGGCGCACTCATGCAAAATCTGATTTTGAATTTGGCAGGGGAACAAATGTTTTGGTAGGGGCCATGGGCGCTGGAAAATCACTTCCATATACGGAACTTGCACTTGTAAAGGAAGGGAACATCTGGAAGAAGCAACCCATTGGAGAAATCGTAGAAAGAAGCCTGAAAAAATCCGGAAAAAAAGAAAAACGGGGCAATGGGGCAATAAGTACAAATGAAAATCCTTTTAGCATCAAAGTTCAAACAATAAATCCTAATACCCTAAAAATGGAAGAACGCCAAGTTTCAAGTTTTATAAAACACAAAGCGCCTGAGGAATTAGTTAAAATTAGAACCAGACAAGGCAAAAAACTCGTTACAACCTTGGACCATTCAATGCTAATTTTTGAAGAGGGAAAAATCAAGCCAATGCAGTGCAAGGATTTGAAAAAAGGATCTTTTATTCCTTGCCCAAAAAAAATGGTTTTGAAAGGAAGCCCTGATTTTATAGAATTATCCGCACTTCTGCCCGAATTCAGGCATACTAATAGAATATTGGACGGGTTAGCAGAAATGAAAAGAGGGTTGTCGGCAACAACCGCCGCAAAGGAGACAGGGGTAACAAAAGACACTCTGGCAAACTGGCGCGACAGAAAATACACGCACTCTCCTAATTTAATAATCGCAAGGCGCCTTAGCCATGCCGTACCAACAAAAATAAGGCTATCCAATGAATTTGCAAGGCTTTGCGGCGCATATGTTGCAGAAGGGTTTGCCGACTATTGCCCAAAAAAAAGCAGGTATACAGTAGGAATCTCCAATACAGATGAAAAATTTTTGAAACTCGTTAGAAAAGACTGGAAAATGATTTTCCCAGAAATTCCAATGAAATGCATACAAAAAAGATTTTTACAAGCAAACAGCGCAGTTGCCAGTGCCCTGTTTTTGAGAATGTTTGGGCATAAGGCAAAAGAAAAAAAACTGCCGGAATTTATATTTTGGTTTGATGAAAACCAATTGTCAGACTTTCTTAAAATGTATTTTGAAGGCGACGGCTATATTTCAACAACAAGACCCGAACTTTCATGTTCATCAAAAAGCGTTGAACTTGTTGACGGGCTGCAAACCTTGCTTTGTAGGTGGGGCATAATTTCAAGGATAAGAAAAGTAAAAAGGCCCCAAGGAAAATATTATGAATTACTGGTACTGCCCAAGCACATCCCTATTTTTGCAAAACATGTTTCGTTTTTAAGCGAAAGAAAACAAAGAGCGCTCTTGACCTGGTGCGAAACAATAAAGACTAGAAAAAGATGGGACGGCGTTGATGTAATACCAAACATAGCAAATCTGCTGAAAAACTTAACACAGGAATATTCCCTTGGCAAAAGAAATAACAAAAAAATGCGTGGCATTTCAAAAGAGCTTCAGATTTATAGAAAAAAAGAAAATCTTGGCAGAGAAAAACTCAAGAGAATCTTAAACCAAATATTTGAAAACTACAAATTCAAAAAGAAGGCGTTTAGTAATCTGGAAAAAATAGTTGATTCTGACATTTTTTTTGATAAAATAATAGAAATTGAAAAAATTCCTGCCACCTCTGAATTTGTTTATGACTTTGGGATTGAAGGCACGGAAAACTTTGTAGCGGGTTTAGGAAATATTTTAACCCACAATAGTTCTGTCACTGATGCCATTTGCTTTGCCTTGTTTGGCACATTCCCTGCATTGCAGAGCAAGCGCGTTTCTCTTGAGGAAATAATTACTGGCAAGCCGAATAAAATGCCTGAAACTCGCGTGAAAGCTGATTTTGAATATAATGGAGAAACATATTCTGTTGAGAGAACAATAAAACGCAAGGGCACTAATCAGGCAAAGCTTTTGCAGGGAAAAAAATTGCTCGCGGGCCCAAAGACAACTGACGTGACAAAGGCAGTTGAAAAAATTTTGGATATCAATTACAATTTGTTCAGCAAAGCTGTTTACTCCGAACAAAACCAGATTGATTTTTTTCTAAGGCTTTCTCCGAGGGAGAGAAAAGAACAGTTTGACGAGCTCCTTGATCTGAAGAGATTTGAGAAAGCGCGGGGAAACGCAGTGAGTTTGGCGAATAAAATAAAGGACCGTGTTTCCGAGAGAAAAGACTGGCTTGAAAAGCAAAAACAGGGTTTTGATGAAAGGGAATTTTTAGAAATCAAAAAAAAGATTAGTGAAAAGGAAAAGGCCAATGAGGGTATTAGTGAAAAGGTGTTGCGGGGAAAAAAACAGGCAGCAAATTCCAGTGAAAAAATACGGGTTTTGGAGTCAAAGGAAAAAGAATTTAACAAAAAAAAGGAAACGCTTATTGAATTGCAGGCCCAGCTAAAGGAAGTCAAAAAAATTGTTGATGAGGCAAAGGCAGGGAAAAAAAGCGCGGAAATTCAGAGTGATTTGGAGAAAGAAACAGGGTTCGGAAAAAAATTTGCAGAAGAAAAGGAGAAGATTGAAGGCGAAATAAAATGTTTGCAGGAAAAAGCGAATTCTGTGATTAGGGAGCAGGGTTTGAATGAGGAAAAGCTTTTGCAATTGCAGAAGTCAGTTAAAGAACTCGAGATTGCAAAGGCAGAGTGCCCTGTCTGCAGAAAACCTTTGGATGCGGAAACAAAGGCAGGGATAATAGCACATAATGAAAAGGAGAAGAAAGCAATAGCAATTGTGGAATCAGAAATAAGAAAAAGAGCGGGAGAAGTTAAAAAGGATTTGGAGGAGAAAAACAGGTTAAAGCGGGCAGTGGAGAAAAAAATTGATGAAAGCAGAGAAAAGGAATTGAATTTAAAGGCGCTTTTAAAAGAGCGCGAGGGCTTGGATAAGAAAGAATTGGATTTGAAAGAATTTGAAAAGCAGGCAGTTCAACTGCAAAAAGAACTGGACCAAATCAATTTTGATTATGACACATTGAAAAAGGAGCGCGAGTTTTTTGTGGAAACAAAAGCAATTGCAGACTCCCTTGAGAAGGAAAAAAAATCGAACGACGAGCTGATTGGGCAGTTTAAGGAGAATTTGAAGCGTTTGGAGGAAACAAAAAAACAGTTGTCTGAATTGGAAGACAGCATCATGCAATTGGAAAATGCTTTGGAGAAGACAATTATTTTTACGAACGCTTTAAAGGCAATGCAGAGTGAACTGCGCTCAATGCTTGTTGAAAACATTAACCTTGCAATGAGCGATATCTGGCAAAAAATTTATCCGTACAATGATTTTACAACAGCAAAGCTTGAAATTGAGGAAGGGAGCTATGAATTGAAAGTAAAAGATCGGCTTGGAAACTGGGTGCGTGTTGAAGGTATTTTAAGCGGCGGGGAAAGAAGCGCTGCCGCGCTCTGCATAAGAATCGCGTTCTCCTTGGTTTTAACCCAAAACCTTTCCTGGCTGATTTTGGATGAGCCAACGCACAATCTTGATGCAAATGCTGTAAGCGTTTTGAGCAGGCTAATGAGGGAACAATTGCCTGAATTAGTTGACCAGATATTTGTCATTACTCATGATAGGGAAATGGAGAGGGCTGCTTCAGCAACAACCTATTTGCTGCAGAGAAACAAGGAAATTGACGGCGCAACAAAGCCAGAGCAAATCAAGCCAGAGGCATGATCAAGCGCTTTTTTTGCGTTTATTGTGAAAATGAAAAGAGATTTTCGCACTTGATTCGTGCAATGCTTTTTCCCTTGGCAGAGTGTTAGCCCTTGTCCGACTTGCGTTGGTTTTCAACGCCTTTCTTTTCTTTAAGGTATGGGTTGATGAAAATTTTCTCAAGGTTGGGGAGAGCTGTCTCTTTCTTGTTTTAGGGCGCCTTGCCGAGCCAGGGCGCTTTTTCCGTACGGGAAGAGAATTCCGGATTTTCGGCCTTAATGCCATGTGAATCAATAAAAAATAGGAGTTTCTCGAATATATTCCTTTCGAGAGTCACATTTTTTTGCTTGCTTTTACTTTTCTTGTTAAAAATGCTGCCATCATGTTTCTGTCAAAAACAGAGAATGGGAGATTTAATGAATTCAATGCTTCCTTGTTTTTCTCAAAATCAGTGGAAAACTTTTCAGGAATCTCCTGCAAAAGCGTTTCTACGCGCATTTTAATTGCCTTTGGAACTGCTTTACCCAAAAAAAACACCTTTAGTTTACTGCTATTTCCCGTACTTCTCCGCTGGGATAGGTTCTTAAAACAGTCAGGGGCAAAGCTTTTTCCTCTAACTCTCTCAGGGCAACCTCATACATTGTTTTCTCATCCTTTATTTTTACAAGTGGCGGCGCTCCCAAGGCTAATTGCAATGCGCGTGCTGACAATAAACGTGCAACTTCAAACCGCGAAATCTTATCCAAAATAATCACTCAAAAAAGGAGGGTTTCTGTCTAAATACTCTAATAAATGCAAAGATTAAAAAAAGGCTCTTATTCGGGTTTTGTGGGGCAGGTTAAACGGACTTGCACTATGCGCTCTTATCCCTTAGTTCATGGGAGATTTTATTGCAATTAGGCACTCTTTTATGCTTGGCTTGTTTTTTGCAGAGATTGAATTAAACGCATAGATTGCATTGTCTCTAATGCAGGTAATTGCGTTTGCGATTTCTTCATCAAAAAATCTTGTTTCCGGGTTCGATAAGTGCGCCGGGAGATTTGTTATAAAGAATTCGAGGTTGTTTTTGAATTCCTGTGCCATTTGAAGCCCCTGGTTTTTTTCTATTGCAATACAGCCCAGAATGCCGCTTTTTGAAAAGCAATTGTTTTGCGTGTTTTCAATGAAAACACTTGTTTGGGCAACAATTTCTTTGGCTTCCTTTATTGTTTTTGAAATAAAAGAGGCTTTTTTTGTGCAGAACCAGTGTTTTATCTTGAATTCAGTTATTTTTGCGTCCCTGTTTTTTTCGAGCAAAAGCGCGTCCTGAAGCAAGAGCTCTTGGCACTGGTTTCTGTGGAAAGGCCCTATTGGAAATTGTGCTAGGAAAAATTCTTTTTTGCGCCTTGTCCTGTGTTCTTTCATGGGCTGTTTTTCGTGAAACTCCTGTGAGAACTCTGGGCTTGTTGATTCAAAGTAAAAGGCATCTTTCAAAATTTCTGTGGTTACAATAGTGTTGGGGAGCATGTTTTCCGCTTGCCTGTGTTCGGGAGAACAGCATTTGCAGTCCACTGTTTCGAATCCTATGTTGAAAAAATCTAAAATAAGTGCTGGGAGCATTGGGCCAATATCAAATTCCGGCGTGCCCCGAAAGAAGCTTGCTGATTGCGTTGTATGGTGTTCCCTTGGATTTGGGTTTGAAAGGTTTTTTGGGGCAAAAAGGTTTTTGAATAAAATGTTTTCGAGGAATGTTTCCTGCCGAAGAAAACTGGCGCTTGGAATTTTTTCGAGTGGCAAAGAGAGTATTTTTGAAAGTGTGATTAGGGATAAAATTGACTTGGCCTCTTCAGAATCTATTTTTGAGAGCTCTGCAATTGTCCTTGGAATGGATTCTGAGAAAAAATCAAGGCAAACACTGGGCAGTTCAAAGCAGGATTTTTTTGCAGGCTCTTTCTCATTTAAATCAAAGGAATCAAAGTAACCCCATTCTTTTTCAATTAGGAATTGCCTTTCGGGCTCTGGCATTAGTGCGCGTGCCTTGTGGGCAGAGAATATTTTGTTTGCAAGGCTTGTGAGTGCTGTGAGATTTGTTGAAGCCACTTTGAAAGAGTATTCTGTTTCTAAGATCTTGAATTTTTGGTTGCCGATTTCAGAAACCGCTTCTTTTAATTCCAAGAGTGTTATTGATTCTTTGGAAACCAGAAAACTTGGGAAGAAAGGAAAGCGAATTGTTCTCTTAATCCTTCCTTTAGAGAATTCCGCCATTACTGCTTTCTTTTCCTCCAAGTACCTTACTCTAGTGAGCCAAAAAGTGCTTTCACAGAGGCCTGAACTTTTTGAAATCTCGGGGTTAATTTCACGAGAAGGCATGAAATAGATTTGGATTCAGAGCTTTAAAAACACTGTTAAACAGCGGGTTTCCGCTATTCCGCAATTGCCTTTTTTTCAGTTACTGGTAAGCATACCTGTCTTTGCATTTTTCTTTTGCACAAAGGCTGAAGAATTTTTTGCAAAGCACATTAGAGGTTGTTTTTTTCACGTGGGGGCAATCTTTCCACAGAAAATTAGGGGAGTCCTTGGCTACAAATATTGTTGAATCACCGTTTCCCGGCTTTGAAACAGGCTCTTTTTTTGGGAAAGAAATTTTGGTTTCCTCAAAATTTTTTTTGGGCTCTAGTTTTTGCGAAGTTTGCTGGAGAAAAGGCCGCGTTAGCTGAGGAGTGTTTTTCCGCGCCGACTGAATAAAACTTTCCAAACCCAAGCAAAAACCCCTAACAGAAACTAATAATAAAACAAAAACTTTTTAAAAAGAAGTTCAAAATTACAAAAATTCTTTTGCTTCGCTGTCTGATGTTTCGCTTGCTGATTCAAAGTCAATTGCGGATTGTTCAAGAGTTTGCTCATGCCGGCTTTCCGCGCTTTTTCTCAGCCGCACCTTGAAAAACAGGGGATAATGTGTTGCTTCCCCCACTATAAGGGCTTCACCCACGCGCAGTGATGTTATCATGTCAGTTGCTCTGCTGTCCAGGCCTTCACTGCTCTCTCCAATATGCTTCAAATCATAGGGATTTGTAATCCGGAGTATTATGTGCGTGTTGCATTGGGACAGGGCAGTTGTATCAAGCTGGACAGGCCTCTGTGAGACAAGGCACAGCGAGGCGCCGAATTTTCTGCCTTCGCGCGCAATGGTTCGTATTATGGAGCGGCTCAAAGCATTTTCTTCGGAAGCTTTTTCAGGAACAAGCTGATGCGCTTCCTCCAAAACCAACAGGAAAGGAGGAATTGTTTTGCTGCGCCTGTCGTAAAACAAGCGCCTTGAA
>JAFGEM010000045.1 GCA_016931555.1 Candidatus Iainarchaeum sp.
AAACAGGGTAAAACAGAAAAAAGCAATAGCAAAGCAATTGTAATAAAAGCTGAGCAAAGAAACTATTTTAGCGACCGTGTGCCAAATTTTTTGGTTTATTATCCTGTTCCAATGGAAGCGCCTGCTTTTGCAAAGGCCTTGGAATCAACAGCACCTGGCTCTGAAAACTATCGCTTTCCGGGTTCTGTAGGGCTACTGGGCTACAGGATCTCGGGAAAAACGTGGATTGTTGATTTTGCCCAAGCAAGTTTTTTCATGCCACGAGCCCCTTCACTAAACAGGGCGCTTGCTTCAAAGCATGGCGGATGGAGAAACCATTTGTTTGAACATCTTTTTCGCAAAGCAAAATTGTTTGGGGCAAGGGAAATCGATTTTGGTTACAAGCACCAAGGCAAAGGACGCAGGTTTGCAGTAGTTGAATTGTTTTTGAAAAAAGCCAGGGAACATGGTTTTCAAAAAACCGAACAAAGTGTTCCCGGCCATTGTATTGTAAAAAAAACCAAGTAAGCTATTGCCTTGCTCTCTGTCTCAAGTAACGCTTTTTTCTCTTTTTTCTGCGCATCTTTTTTTTCTTCCATTTCCATCTCTGGCGTGCGCTGGTTTTTTTGAACCTGCTTGTATCGCGTTTCTTTGTACCCATTTATTCGCCCCATTTTGTCTGCATTAAGAGCAAGCCTGCAGCCATTACAATGCTGCCTATCATCACCATTGTCATTGTTGCTTTTGCCGGCCCCAAACTTGATAATGGCCCCAATTCCGAAAAAATTGAGAGAATTGAAACCAATAAGCCAGCGGCAACAAAAATTGTACCAATGTGCATGCAAAATTTTTAGCAAGGAAAGAAATATAAAGCAATTTATTCTATTCCGAATCCCAAACACAAATTGGGGTGCTCCCGCGAAAAACAAAACCTGAAAAAGCCGGTTTATTATTCACTCTAGTATTTCTATTAATTCAATGTCTTCGGGATCCATGTGCCTGCCAACCCAGCACTGCTCATTTGGACCGCACGTATAACTGTAAACCAACCCCGTAATCCGCACTTTTTTCCCCACGTATTCACAGCCTCGCCCGTATCCGGAATTATTGCACCCATAGTCCATGATTAAAACGTCGTTAACCAATCCGTATCCAGTCTTTAGCTCGATTTTAAACTCGCCCTCCAAGGCAACCCTTTCCTTGTTCAAACCAGGTTGCGTGCACCCGCTGAGTGCAACCAAAACAACCAACAAAGCAACCAAGAGAAAGGTGTTCATTTTTCTCATCCTCTCATCCCAAATGATAAAATTCCAAGAATTAAAACTATGGCTAATTCTAACCAAAGTGCAATTCGCCAGTTCTTTGCCGCATCCTCTCTCCCTTTCTTTTGCAAAACAAGCATAACGACATATGTAAATACAGCGGATGATAAACTAAGTATCCAAACAATAGCAGTATAACCTAAACCCATGCTTTTTATCATGTTTTTTCTTGAATAAAAAACTTGCGGTTGGTGAGCGCTAGAAAGCAATTTATTCAAAGGCGCTGCAAAAAAGAAAACACAAAATTATTTTGCTATTTAGATTGGCAGTTGTATACGGTTTTTTGCTTTTACATACGACAAGGTTATCTTTTTGTCTCCTATAAATCCATCTATTTCCAGAAAGTCATAATCCGGAAGATAGGCGGCATAATTCCCCTTTGTTTTTTCTACTCTGACAGCCCCGGTTTCATCACGCACTAATTCGATACTATAACTTCGATATTTTCCTTCTTCGGTTTCATCTCTGGGCAAAACTTCAAAATCGCCTATCATTACCACCTCTCCACAGTGATTAGTCAAAGTTAACACGCCCCCATTACAATTGTTAACATATGTTTCCAAACAGGGGCTAGACGGTTCAACTTTCAAATTAGTAATTGAATGCTTTCCTGCACAACCAGTCGCGCATCCGCTGAGTGCAACCACAAAAACCAACAAAACTATTAGGAAAAGTTTCATTTTTGCTTCGCCCCAAAAAACACTGGATTGCTCTGTCGGACAGCCCGAAGGAAGGCCGCGATATACAAAGCAGCCACTCCAAAAGTTAGAAATAATGATAATATGACTACTGCAGGTTGCATGGCGATTCGGCCAGACACAGGAAATAAAAGAGTTCCAAGGGGAAGAATAGTGAAAAACATGGGCATCATAGCTAGATGCGCAAGGTAAAAGCCAATTTTTTTTCTAAGATAAAAAAGAATAATAGTTGGAATGCCTACCCCCATAGTCCCTAAACCAAATACCCAAAAAAACTGTGAGAAAAAAATTGAGAGCAAAAAAGACAACAAAATTGGAATCCCTAAAAGCACTAGACTGAGAACCCAATAAGTTTCTGATTTCATAACATATACTAAAACTTTTGTTGAATAAAAAACTTGCGGTTGCGTGAATGTGAGCACAGCGAACCACCATTTGCGGAGCAAATGGTTTCTTTTCCAAGGTTTTCTTTGCTAGGCAAAGAAAAGCTTTTGCACGGGGGCGGGTTCGAACCGCCGAACGCACTAAGCGACGGGATAACTCAAACCATAAAATTGCTTTCAAAAGAAAAGGCGAGCGTTAGCGAACCACTCGTTACGTTTGCGGAGCAAACGTTTCTTTTCCCAGGGCTTTTCTTTCTAAGAAAAGGCCTCTTGAGTCCCGCGGGTTTGACCGCTTCCCTACCCGTGCATGCATTTTGTGTAGGTTATAGCTATTTTTGTGGGTGTAGTTGTTTTTAAGGTTTTTGCGCGTCAGGAAAATAAGGCTATGTCGCCTTTTTTGAAGTAGAGGCCGCGCGCTTTTTCAAAGAAGATTGCGCCGTGCTGGCCTGTTACAAGTGTTCCTACTGTTTTGCCCTGAAATTGAATGTCTTTAACAGGGTATTCTGATTCGTTGGATTTTAGTTTGCTGGATTTTGTTATTTTTCCCGAGACAACTGTGCCGTTGAGCATGAGTGTTTCTGCTACTGCAAAGAGCCCTTCTATGAGAAACCTTGGTTGGGAGTCTTCAAAAACAGGCAATTCCTGCTCTTCTATTGTCTCAATTACTCTTTCTGCCCTTTTCTTTTTTCTCTCTTCCTGAAGCTTTTGTTCTGCTTCTTCCTGAATTATTTTTTTTCTTGCTTCGGGAATGCAGACTTCTTTCGGCCTTTTCTGAGTCTTGCCGAATAGCGAAAAACCCAATTCCACCACCACTAAATTTTAGGCGGGAAACTTTATAAAAAAGCTTTTTTTGGGGGAAGGCGAATATAAATCTTTCCAAAGCAGGGCATGGAAAAAATTAAATACTCTTTTTGCCTATTTTAAGCATGTTCTCTGGCAAAACTCAGTCTAATATGCAATTTCTTTCCGCGGGTATTCTGGCTGTTTTTATTGTAGTGGTTTTGCTTATACTTTTTTTTGAGCCAATGAGAATTGCCCTT
>JAFGEM010000046.1 GCA_016931555.1 Candidatus Iainarchaeum sp.
ACAGGCGCCCCAAGTTTGAGAAAGCCTGTGCGCTTTACAACGCAACCTGCTTCATTTCGGACTTAGAAGACACGCTGCTTGGAGAAATTGAAATCAAGGAAGTGCAGAACATGTTCCTGCCTTTTGTGAATCAGGATTTTGATTTTGTTTATACCCATGGCGAGAACGGGGAATACGGGCACGTTCGCCACAAAGATGTGCACAAGGCAGTTGTTGATGCCGTTAAAAGAAAAAAAATTGGGTGCAACAAGCTTTTTGTTTTCAATTACGAGAAGAAAAATAATTTTACAATGATTCCGAGAAAAGATTCAACAAAAAAAATTGAGTTGAGCGCAGAAGAAATTGAGATGAAGAGGGAGACAGTGGAAAAATTGTACGGGTATGCAAGAGAGTCTCCTGACGTGCAGTACTGTACAGAGATAGAGGCATTCAAGGAAGTGAATCTGCAATGAAGTCACTAGTGCTTTACGAGTATCCGCCTCAGCCTGACGGGTTGAGCTTGCAGGGCCACAATCTTTACCGCGGTTTTGTTTCAAACGGTTTCGAGGTAATGCCCTGCAATCTAAAGACAGTTTTCCAAAAAGAATGGGTTTACAAGTCATTCAAGCCCGATGTTGCAATCGGAGTCGGGTTTTGGGGAAACACTCCACTGCTTGTAAGGCACCCAAAAAAATTCGGGGTTACGCCAGTCCCTTGGTATGTTGCCGACGGCTGGGTTGCAAACTTCCACAAAGACCTTGAAACGCTTCCGCTTGTTGTGGCAACAAGCCAATGGGTAAAAGAAACATACATGCGCGATGGTTTGAGCGGAAAGAACATGGAAGTTGTTCCAATAGGAATTGACACTGATTTGTTTAAGCCAATCCCGCAGAACAACGAGCTTGTTGCCGGATTGCGTGAAACACTCGGGATTAAGCCGGAGGAAAAAATTATTCTCACTGCCGGCGGAGACACTACAAGCAAGGGCTTCCAAGAGGTTTTGAAGGCTCTTGCAGTTGTTGACAAGGAATTCAAAGACTGGCACTATGTGGGAAAAACATGGCCGAGCCCGAGCCAGGCAGACCACAGGAGATTTGAACTCGAACTGGTTGAACAGCTTGGATTGCCTAAAGAAAAAATCACTTATATTGACCAGGGATGTTCAAACGATTTTATGACTTATTTGTTGAACATGTGCGATGTTTATGCAGGCCCCAGCAGGCTAGAGGGCTTTGGAATGATACAGGTTGAGGCACAGGCATGCGGAAAGCCCGTGATTGCAATGGATGCAATGGCATTCAAGGACACTATAAATAAGGGCAAGACTGGCTTTCTTGCAAGAGTTGAAGAGGAAATCAAGTTAGAGCAGGAGTGGGCTTACTCTTGGATGGGTTTCCCGAAAAAGATGATGATTAAATTTGATGAGCCCAAAACATTTGCTTACAGGGCAAACACAGATGACATTGCAGATGCGCTTTTGAAACTCCTGACTGATGACACGCTCAGGAACAAGATGGGCAAGAGTGCACGCAGGTGGGCAGTGCAAAAATTTGATTACAGGGTTGTTGCAAAGCAGATGCACGATTTGATTCAGGACAAAATTGATCTGGATTAGGCAAAGAATTCTTCTTTTAGAGAAACAATTATCCAAATTTTTCTAATTCCACAGCAGGGTTACTTTCAAAGAAATTTTTTTCCAATAAAAGCCCCAAATAGTCCTGCAAAAATCACCACTAAAAAGGAAGCGAAAAGTGTTAAGCCGTCTGGCATTGGAGGCACAAACAGTTTTATTATCCCAAGAGCCAGCACAGCAAATACAAAACCCGATGCCAGCATTTTTGCCTGATCCATACGCGCCAACCAGATTAGAACATAAAAACCATTATTTGAAAAAAGGCACTCTCTTTTTCTTTAGGCAGTGGTATCCAAAGAGATATGAGCCTGCGCTCCACGCCTGATAAATCCCGCCCATTGGCTTGCCTGTTTTTCCGTCAAGCCATTCATTGAACTCCCAGACTTTTTTCTTCCCCTGCTTGTTTGCCTTTGCAAGCAATTCCAATTCTGATTTAGCTTGGGCAAACTTTCTTTGTTTTACAAGAGCCGCAATGTAAAAACCGCCTATCATCGGCCAGATTCCGCCATTGAGATAGTGCAACGGCTTGCGTGCATCGCATTTTGTAAAATAATCGTGCCAGAATTCTGATTTTTTTGTTATGGGGGGGGAAATTGATTTTATTGGATAGGGCCTGTTAACCCTGTGCGTATCAACATAATGCAATATTTTTTTTGCATGATAGTTACTTGACAAACCGAAAATAATTGCGAGACAGTTTGCAAGTGAGTCAAACCAGTTGCCACGTTCAACGCTTCCTGCATGGTCCTTCCAAATATAGGGGGCAAAAAAACCGTGTTTTACACTGTAAATGTTGGGAATTCTCAAGCCCCTGTCAACCCTGCTTTTCACTAGGCCTGCTTCCTTCCTTTTCCCGTAATTCTTGAGTGCACCATAGTAAAGCGCCTGTGTGTTTAGAACGTGCCCGTAATTATGTGGAAACGCGTCCTGCCAATCGCTCGTAGGCTGCTGTTCAGGCAAGCCATCCTCCCCCGCATCCTGATAATCATACCACAAAAAAACCTTTTCCGATTTTTTGCGGAATTTTTTCATTAAGCTATTGTCGTGATATGCTTTTGCATACGCAATGTTTCCCAGCAAAAACCATAAGCCTGAGTCAAGTGTTGCAAATGTTACCTGGTGCCTGCGCTTGGGGTCAAACAAGTCAACGCAATTCGGAATTTGCCCGAGGCTTGTTTGGTGCTTTGCAAGCGTGTTAAGAGTAGCCCTGAAAACTCTCTTTATATCTGCGTCTTTTTCATTGCATGCCCCTAGAAGTGTTATTAGGCTGTCGCGCGCCCATACTGAGGTATAACCCTGTTTTGTTCCAGAGGCATACAACCCATTGGGAGTAATGCACCTGTGCACTACTTTTACTGCCTCTTTCCTTGCTTCTTCAATCAAATCCAAAAAAATCACTTTTTCTTGTTTGCAAAAATGCCTTGATTTCAAAAAAACTTTTTTTGCGGGTTATCTATTAACGAGCTTTCCCTTTAAAACCTTTTTTGCGGGAACAAACAAACCATGTTTTTCTGTTTTTTTTGCAGCAACAAAATTTGCAAACCCCAAAGCCTTTTTTTCGTTCACGCCCGAGAGGAAGGCAAGCAGAAACGCAGCATTGAAAACGTCTCCTGCTCCAGTAGTGTCTATTGCCTGTGCTTTTGCTGCTTTTGCGGAAAATGCAATGTCGGGGGCAAAGAACTTTGAGCCGCGAGCTCCCTTCTTCAGGACTATGAGTGAAGCGCCATTGCGGAACAAAACTGCAACTGCTTTTTCCTCGTCTTTCTTTTTGGTTACTTTGCGCAGCTCTATTTCATTGATAAATAAAATGTGGAAATATTTCAGGAAACCAAGGATTTTCCATCTGCCATATGCATCGTAGCAGGTGTCGAACACAATAAAACAGTTTTTTGCACAGATTTTTTCAAGCAGTTTTTTGAAACCCTTGCGCATTCCCGGCATGTGAAAGTAGGCCCCGAAAAAAACTATGTCCCCCTGCTTTAATTTTGGCAATAACATTTTTTCAATGTCGCGTGAAGAAATTTTTTCTAACACACCCTTGCGCGAGTATATTGCGCGCCTTCCGTTTTTGCCGACCATTATTATTGAGCAAGCGTTTGTTCCATTGAATTTTTTCAGATTGAGTTTTACCCCTGCAGAACGCAGCTGCTCTGTCACAAATGGCGTTGCAAAATCATTTCCAATTGGACTGAGGAGCTCAATATTCAAACCCATTTTTGACGCTGCGAATGCAAAATTTGCTGCATTGCCGCCCAAAGAAAAAGTTAGATTATTCAAATGCGCTTCCGCGCCAAAATCTATCTGCTTGTTCACGCTGCACAATATGTCAAGAGTAATGTCTCCCACTGCAAATATTTTTTTCATAGGCAATAAAAAAAGGGAGAGGTTATTTATAATTCTTTTGAAACCCTTTTTTGGTTTTTTCCTCATAAAAACAAAAATTTAAATAGGATTAATTCCTATAATAATTAGCATGAGCGGAAAAAAAATTGCGTTAGTGTTTTTGCTTTTTGTAGGCATTGCACTGCTTGGGTGCCCGCAGCCAGGGCCGGATTGCAGTGATCTTGTTACTGCAGACGACAGTGGCGCTACTCCTGAGGATGCACTGGCTGTTGCAAACGGAAACAATGCTTTTGCATTTGACTTGTACCAAAAGCTGAAAGACGGGGATAAGGAGAATGTTTTCTTTTCCCCCTGGAGCATTTCTTCCGCATTCGGAATGGTTTACGAGGGCGCAAAGGGAGAGACTGCTGGTGAAATACAGGGTGTTTTAAAATTTCCAAGTGATTCTGAAACAAGGCTCCCTGGTTTTGCCCTGCTTTATAATACACTAAACAAGTGCGGCAAGCCCTATGCCTTGAACACGGCAAATGCTATCTGGGTACAGCAAAATTTTCCCTTCAAAGAAGATTATATTAGCATTATTGAAAACAGGTATGCGGGGAAAGTAACAAACATGGATTTTGCCGGAAATGCCGAGGGAGCAAGGCAGACAATAAACTCTTGGGTTGAAGAACAGACAAACAACAAGATCAAGAATTTGATTCCCCCTGGAGTGCTTAACGCATTTACAAGGCTTGTGCTTACGAACGCGATTTATTTTAAGGGAGACTGGGATGTGCAGTTTGAAAAGGCTGAAACAAAAAAGGAAGAATTCAGGGCAAGTGCGGGGAGCAGTGTAATGGTTGACATGATGCACATGTATGAAAAGGAAGAGAGTTTTAATTACATGGAGAATGATGATCTGCAGATGCTTGAACTGCCTTATAAAGGGGAAGAGATTTCAATGCTTATTTTGCTGCCAAAGGATGATGACATTGAAACAATCAACAGTTATTTGAATGCTGCAAAGCTCTCAGAGTTAAAGGCTGGAATGAGAAAAGCAGAGGTTGAGATTTTCCTGCCAAAATTTGAGTTTGAAACAAAATATTTTATGAATGACACGCTACGGGAAATGGGAATGGAAACCCCTTTCTCACCAGCAGAAGCTGACTTCACTAAAATGGCAGACATTGACCTTGAAATCGAAAGACTTTATATTACAGATGTAATTCACCAAGCCTATGTAAAAGTAGATGAGGAAGGAACAGAGGCTGCTGCAGCAACTGCAATTATCATGGGCATAACAACCGCTATGCCAAACTACAAAATATTCCGCGCAGACCACCCATTTATTTTTATTATTCAGGAGAAGGGAAATGGCGGAATACTGTTTATGGGTAAAATGGGAAATCCCAACGCATAAAAATTTTTTAAAATTCAAGGCAATTTTTTTTCAAATAATCGTAAAACCAAAAAAAATTGCAATATTAATTAATCCAATTTTTTAATTG
>JAFGEM010000047.1 GCA_016931555.1 Candidatus Iainarchaeum sp.
GATAAATAATTAGCTAATTTTTTTTTCTATGCGAATTTCGTTTTCTCCGGGAACGCGGGCTGTGCTGTAACCCAAGTCTTTTGTAATCCTAAGCATTCCTGTGCTCTCGGTTGAGGTTACGCCCCACAATTTTACAATTCCTTTTTGTTTTGCAATCTTTTCAAGATACTTCAAAAGTTTTTCTCCTATGCCCTGGTGCTGGAATTTATCCGTGACAACCAATGCAATTTCCGCACTGTTTTTTCCAATGTCTTTCATCATTCTTCCCACGCCGATAAGCGGTTTTCCTTTTTTTCTCGGCATCTCAACCACAATTGCAATCTCCCTGTCATAATCATTGAAACAGTACCTTATCAGCATTTCGTGTGTCATCTCGCGGATTGCGTGGAAAAACCTGTTTTTTACTGTTTTCTCGGAAAAAGTGTCAAAAAGGGCCTTCATTTTTGGCTCGTCTTCGGGCCTTATTGCGCGGAACAAAAAACTTTCTTTTCCCACTTTAAATTTTTTTGAAAGCTCTTTTGGATAAGGGCTGATTGCGAGCTGCCGCATTCTTCCAACGGGCTTTTCCTGGAGGATTATCCTTGCATCAACAGCGCAATATTTGCCCTGCGCCACAATCAGCGGGTTTACATCTATCTCGCGAATCTCGGGGAAATCTACAACCAGCTGCGAAAAATTTATGAGAATTTTTTCAAGCTCCGGAATGTTTGCCCTGAATTTTTTTCTGTAGCCTTTCAAAAGCCTGCTCGCCTTTGTAGAGTCAATCATTCTCCTTGCAAGAGTTTGTGTTATTGGGGGCAATTCAAGGCTCTTGTCCTGCATTAGTTCGGTTAGCACGCCGCCGGAGCCAAACATTATTACTGTTCCAAAAGTATCATCAAACTTTGACCCAATAATCAGCTCGAGATTTCCCGCGTCAACCATTTCCTGAACACTTACGCCCTGAATTCTTGCTTTGGGATTGGCTTTTTTTGCGTTTAACATTATTTGAGCGTACGCTTTTCTCAACTGTTTTTCCGACGCAATGTTCAAAGCCACTGCTTTTGCATCTGTCTTGTGGGTAATGTCACTCGAAACAATTTTTAGCGCAACGGGGAAACCAATTTTTTTTGCTTTTGCAATGGCATCTTTGGGCGAGCGTGCAAACAAAGTAGTGTTTACGGGCATTCCATAGTCTTCAAGTATTTTCTTTGAATCTATTTCAGTTAATACAAAATTTTTTTTATACAAATAACTTTTGATTATTTTTTTGCTTTTTCCCGTGCGCGGCTCATACCCCGTGCTGATTTCGCACGGAGTCTCGTAAAGATTCCTGATGTTTTCGCGGTAAGCGTTCATGTAACTGAATACCCTGACAGCTTCTTCCGGAGTCCTGTAAACAGGCACATCTTTTTTTCTCAGAATTTCCCTGCCCTGTTCTACAAAGCTTTCGCCCATCCAGCAGGCTAAAACAGTTTTTTTTGTTCCCTGTATTTTTTCGGCAACTGTTTTTGCGACATCGTTCGGCTTTGAAATCGCCTGGGGGCTGAGTATTACTATTATGCCGTCAACATTGTCTTCTCTGAGAATAATGCCAATTGCCTTTTCATACGTTTCCGGTTTTGCGTCTCCAAGCAAATCAATTGGGTTGTTCCTGCTCCAATGGCTTGGCATTTCCTTTTCCAGGGCAGACATGGTTTTTTTTGACAGCTTTGCAAGCTCACAATTGTTTTTTACTATTGCATCAACAGCCATTACTCCCGGACCTCCCGCGTTTGTTATTATTGCAATTCTGTTGCCTTTTGGCAATGGCTCTTTAGCAAGTGCCTCCGAAGTTCCAAGCAAATCCTGGATGTTTTCGACTCTCACAATTCCAGCTCTTTCAAAGGCGGCCTCAAAAACCTCGTCGCTTCCCGCCATTGCGCCTGTGTGCGAAATAGCTGCTTTTGCACTCTCTGCAAAGCGCCCTGATTTTGCAACAATAATTGGCTTGTTTTTTGAAAAATTGCGCGCAGCACTCATGAATTTGCGCGTATCCTTTATGCTCTCCATATAAATTGCAATGCTCTCAACCTCAGAATCAGTGTTAATAAAATCAATCAAATCCGCGAATGTAATGTCCAGCATTCCCCCCACAGAAACAAAATATTTGAAACCCACTTTCTGCTTTTGTGCCCAATCCAAAATGCTTGAACACAGTGCTCCTGACTGGCTGATTAAAGCCATTTTCCCCGGCAAAGCGTTTCTGATTGCAAAGCTCGCGTTAATTTTCTTGTCTGTCCTAATATACCCGAGGCAATTTGGGCCGAGCAATCTGGAATCACTTTTTGCAATAGCTGCTTTAAGCTCTTTCTCAAGTTTTGCCCCTTCTTTTCCAATTTCACTAAAACCCGAGCTAACTACAATTAATGCTTTTATTTTTGCCTTAACACACTCTTTTGCAATTGCAGGCACTGTTTTTGCCGGAGTAGCAATAATTGCCAAATCCGCCTTTTCTGGCAATTCCAAAACACTTTTGTAGCAGTGTATTCCCATAACATTTTTTCTATTGGGATTTATTGGATACACTGTTCCATTGTAGCCGCTGCCAATAAGATTCTTCATTAAAGAAAAGCCTACGCTGTAAGGCTTGTTGCTTGCCCCGACTA
>JAFGEM010000048.1 GCA_016931555.1 Candidatus Iainarchaeum sp.
ATTCTAAAATATCTTGAGTCAAGTGAAGCAAAGGAGAAGCAAACAAAAATGGTTTTAAAAAAAGAAGTGGAAAAGGCATTGCAAAAGGCAAAGCACCCTGAGTTTGACAGGCGCCTTTTTGAATGTTCAATGATAAGGCAGGTAGAAATCATCAAAGGCAAGCCGGTAGTGACTTTAACAGTTCCTTTTTTGCACGTTCCTATCAGGGAGCAACTGGTTCAATTGATTAAGAAAAGGGTAGAAGATGATACCGGCGCAAAAGCGGGTATTGTGGTAAAAGAGATGAGTGAAGAGGAAAAAAAGGTTTTTGGAAAGGTAGTAAAAGAAGTTCGTGGGCAGCAAAGCAAGTAAGGGTTTTTCTTTTCATGCAATGCAAAAGCCAAGGCCCAAATAATAATGCACATATGCCCAAAACCTATTTAAATTGTTTGATGGACATTTGAATTGGTGTAAGATGAAGCAGATTGCAATTACAGGTGGCAAGGGTGGCACAGGGAAAAGCACTGTTGCAACAGCCCTTGCTGTTGCACTTGGAAAAAAGCACAAAGTGCTTTTGGTTGATGCTGATGTTGACTGCCCAAACGACCACCTGCTGCTCGGCATTAAAAGAAAGAAAGTGAAAACAGTCAGGCAGAGAATCCCAAAACTGAATGAGGATAAATGCGCAAAGTGCGGGCTTTGCAGCACAGTGTGCAAGGTAAATGCAGTGTTTGGCCCAAAGGGAAAAATGCCAATATTCATGCAGCAGCAGTGCAATGGCTGCGGCGCATGCGTGCTAAGCTGCCCAGCCAAAGCAATCAGCTGGGCAAAAAAAGAAATCGGCTACGTCTACAAAGGAAAGGGGCACGGGATTGACTTTATTTCAGGAGAGCTCAAGGTAAACGAGGCTGTTTCAGAATTCGTTGTAAGTGCATTAAAAGAAATCTCCAAGGAAATTGGAAAAAAGTATGATTTTGTCGTTGTTGACACTGCAGCAGGAACACACTGCGACGTAATTGAGGCATTGAAAGGGGCAGATGTTGCCCTGGCGGTTACAGAGCCGACCCCACTGGGGCAGCATGACCTTGAGCTGATTATGAACCTGCTGAAAAGGCTTGGGATAAATTTTGAAATTATCTTAAACAGGTTTGAGGAAGGGAACACTGCTCTTATTGAGGATAGTGCTGCAATGCACGGCAAAAAAATTTGGGGAAAAATCCCTTACAAAAAAGAAATAATGGAAGCCTACAGCAAAGGTGTTCCCGTAGAAGATAATAGCATAGGAAAAATAATGGAATTGGTTGAATGAAGCGGATAACAGTTCTCTCTGGCAAGGGCGGAGTTGGAAAGAGCAGCATTGCTGCTTCGCTTGCAATCGCTTTGTCAAAAGAACACAAAATAATTTGCGCAGACTGCGATGTTGACGCATCAAACTTAGCGCTTGTGGTTGGCTTAAGAGAAAAAGACTTTGAGCAGTGGAAAAAGATTTCAACAAACGAAAAGGCCATTTTGGATGAGAAAAAATGCAGGGGGTGCAGAAAATGCGTTGACGTTTGCCATTTTAATGCAATCTCCTGGAACAAGGAAAAAAAGCAGCCGGTGTTTGACCGTTTTTCCTGTGAAGGCTGTGGTGTTTGCCAGATTGTTTGCCCTAATAAGGCCATTGAGCTGAAACAGGTTAAAAACGCAAAAATAGGGTTTGGAAAGACAAAATATGGTTTTTATGTGGTTTCAGGCCAGCTTGAAATGGGTGAATCAGGCAGCGGAAAAGTTGTTGCTGAAGTAAAAAAGCTTGCGGAGGAAAAAAGCGGAAAAGCAGACCTAATGATTATTGACGCGGCAGCAGGAATAGGCTGCCCGGTGATTGCATCAGTTGTTGGAAGCGATTACGTTGTTGGTGTTACAGAACCAACTCCTTCCGGATTGTCTGACTTGAAGAGGGCTTTGCAGATGGTCAACCATTTTGGGATACCATACGGCATAGTCATAAACAAGCACGACCTGAATCCAAAATTCACAAAAGAAGTGGAAAAATTTGCAGAAGAAAATGGAACAGAGGTTCTTGCAAAAATACCTTACAATAAGGGGTTTGCGGACGCGCTTGTAAACCTTGTGCCTGTAATCATTTACAGCCCAAAAACAAAAAAATTCTTTGAAGACATAGCAAGCAAAATCCCTAAAAATTAGGAAACCCACTTAAATATTACGCACATTTAGTGATTAAAAAGCAGGTGAGAAGGGGAAATGGAAAAAAGGGCTGCGTTAATTTTTTTCCTGTTGCTTCTGTGCGCAAGCGCGACAGCGCAGACAATTGATGCCCAGCAGGGAACAGGCCAGAACACAGTTACAGTTTACTTCTTCTGGAGGGAAGGCTGCCCATACTGCGCAAAAGAGGATGAATTCCTTAAAGGCCTTGAGGCAAAATACCCTGAACTCGAGGTCCATTACCTGCTTACAAGCGAGAACAGGCCGCTCTTTGAAAAGCTTGCTGCAAAAAATGGGGCAACAACCCAGTGGGTCCCTGCCTTGTTCATAGAAGGCTGCGATTTTTACAGGGTTGGGTTCAATGACCAGATTGGAATGGAAATAGAGGCACAGATAAATGAAATGATTAGTGAAATAAACAATCCAACATGCCAGGATGAGCGCTACATCACAGTCCCAATAATTGGAAAGGTTGACCTGCAGAACATTTCACTCCCAATTTTCACAGTGGCTATTGCAGGCCTTGACGGCCTGAACCCATGCGCCATCTGGGTTCTGATGTTTTTGCTTTCGCTGCTGATTTACGCAAAAAGCAGGAGAAAAATACTATTTATAGGTGGGCTTTTCGTGGCAGTAAGTGGAATAATATACTTCCTGTTCATGGCAGCCTGGCTCAACATCTTCCTCTTCATAGGGTACACAGACATAATGCGCGCCCTGATTGCAGTGATTGCACTTGCTTTTGGAATAATAAACATGAAGGACTTTTTCTTCTTCAAAAAAGGGGTAAGCTTAACAATCCCTGATTCGGCAAAGCCAAAGCTTTTTGAGAAAATGCGCAAGCTTGTGCAGGAAGAGGCAACAATCACAACAGTGGCAGGGGTAATAGTGCTTGCAATATTTGTAAACCTCATAGAGCTTGCATGCACTCTGGGATTGCCTGCAATCTACACAAGAATCCTCACCCTGCAGAAAATTCCGCCAGTGCAGTACTACCTTTACCTGGCACTGTACAATTTAATTTACGTGGTGCCTCTTGCAATCATTGTCAGCATTTTCGCATTCACACTTGGCGGCAGAAAGCTCACAGAAAAGCAGGGTCGCGTTTTGAAGCTGGTTTCAGGCGCACTGATGCTTGCACTCGGCCTGATAATGTTTTTCAGGCCGGAACTGCTCAGTTTTGCATAAGCACAGGTTTAAGTTTTTTCTCCAGCTAATTGTATTCAAATGCACCCAAAAAACTTGCATGAACTGGTAACCTTTGTCCCGAACAAGGCAGAACCAGTGCACAACTGGCTCTACTACAAGGAGGGGTTTTCACGCGGGGTTGTGGAATGGGCAGTGAAGGAATTTTCACTGGAAGGCCCTGTATGCGACCCGTTCTGTGGCGTAGGGACAACGCTGCTTGCATGCAAGCAGCTCAGCCTTGAAAGCATTGGCTTTGATGTAAGCCCGATGGCAGTCCTTGCAAGCGAAGTGAAAACCCGCAATTACAGCCTGGGAGAAATTGAAAAAACCCTGAAAGAGTTCCACAAAATGCACCCAAGGGAAATCGGCAAGTTCCAGAACAAAAAAATAAGGCGCTTATTCCACGCAGGGCAACTTGACGACATATACTTCTTTTACAGAAAGGTGCAGGAAATAGAGGATGCAAAAATAAGGAACTTTTTCCTGCTTGCACTGATTGACACCACAGGAAGGGTTGCAAACGTTGTAAAAATAGGCGGCTCGCTGAGGAAGCAGAGGAAGCCGCACTTCCCTGTGAAAAAGCTCTTTTTGGGAAAAGTGAAAAAAATGCTTCTTGACCTTGAGGCCCTGAAAATGTCAGAGACTGAGCCAAAGGTCTTTGAGGCAGATGCAAGAATGGCAAAGCTCAAGGAAAACTCAGTTGGCTCTGTTATTACCTCACCGCCCTACCTGAACAAGATTGAGTACACAAAGGTCTACAAGATGGAATTAGGGCTTTTCTTCCAGGAGCAGGAAACCAAGCTGCGCGCATACATTGCAGATGAGGCAACAGGCCATGCAGGAGAAACAAAAATGCCTGTGATTGCAAAAGCCTACTTTGACGATATGCACAGGGTTTTGAAGAACATGTTCCACTACCTGGTGCCGGGAGGCAAGGCAATAATCGTGGTTGGTGGGGGCTGCTTTCCATACGAAACAGTTGAATCAGATGACATTCTCCTTGAGGAAGCTGAAAAAATTGGTTTCAAAAAAATTGACAAGATTGTGGCAAGAAATGTGCAATGCATGCGCAACAGGACAATAAAGGTTGGGACAGTAAGAGAAAGCGTTTTAGTGCTGGAAAAGCCAACAGAGAACTAATGAATATATTTAAATATGTGTTTTCACATAATTCATTGGTGATTGTTTTATGGGCAACATGACTTTGGCGGTATCAGATGAGCTTCAGGAAAAGATGTCAAAACACAAGGAAATAAGGTGGAGCAATATCGCAAGGGAAACCTTTGAGGAACGCATAAAAGAGCTGGAATTAATGGACAAAATTCTTAAAGACAGCAAACTTACTGAAGCAGATGCTGAAGAGATTGGAAACAAGGTAAAGGCAGAAATCAGGAAGCGTTTTGAGAAAAGGTTTGGTTCATGGAACTAGTTGTGGATACTAACAGGGTTATTGCTGCACTCATAAAAGATGGGTTAAGCAGAAAAATCATACTAAGCAGAAAGTTCTCATTGTACACGGTGGAGTTTGGGATAAAGGAAGTGCAAAAATACAAAACACTGATAAAAAGGAAAGCAAAAGTGAACGAGCAGGAGTTCAACTTTTTAATGAAACACCTTTTGTCAAAAGTAATGGTTTTGTCGGAGGAAGAGATTTCAAAAAAATCGGTTTCCAACGCACTCAAATTAATGGGAAAAATTGACATCAACGATGTTCCATTTATAGCCTTGTCAATAGAGCTTGGGAACAAAGCAATCTGGTCAGACGACAACCACTTTAAGCAGCAGAAGAAGATAAGGGCCATGACAACAAAAGAACTTGGAAAACAGCTTTGACAGGGAAAAGCCCAAAAAGGAAGAATTATAAGCACCTTATACATATTATTTGCAAATTCCTTAACTTTTCAGGAGGTAAAAAAAAATGGCTGGAAAAAAACCATTCGGAGGATACAGTGTCTGCTTCAAGGGCTGCTCTGACAGCATGGAATCAGTCTTTGGAACAGGAAAGATTGCCCCAAGCGAAATGACAAAAAAGCTCTGGGCTTACGTAAAGAAAAAGGGCCTTGCAGGGAAGTAAAAAAGCCTTTTTTTCCTAAGGGAAACCTTTTGGAAAAAGGTTTGCGAAAAACTGCATTTGGCAGAAAAAAAAGCCTTGGGAAAGGGCAATTGCATAGCAATTGCAGGCCCTTCCTTAATTTTTTTAGGCAACTTGAAATTGAACCGGAAAAGGCAATGGGCTGAAGAATTTCCTTTAAAAAAACAACTGTAAACAATTAAATTAGACATTTCTTGCTTTGCTTGCACAATGCGTGCGAAGCGGGCAAATGGCATTGAGCGCATGGAAGGCGCGAAATGGCATAAATCATACTCGGATTTTGCCGAGTTGCCCTGGTAGTCTATCGGTTAGGATACGGCCCTGTCGAGAAGCCTTTTCTTTTGAAAAGAAAAGGCTTGCGAAAAGAAAGCCCGGCTGCAAAGCAGCCGGAGCGGCGAGGCTGTGAGGCGGGTTCGACTCCCGCCCAGGGCGTATGCCCATCAAGCCCAAGCGAAGATGGGCCCATGGGCTGACTCTCCTTTTCGCAAACCTTTTGCGCAAAGCGGAAAAGGTTTTTCAACTCCCGCCCAAGCAACCTAATTATTTTGCAAGCGCTAGCAAAAATAGCGAATTAAGCAAAAGGCTGGATCAGTTGCAGGAACTCTTTTTTTGTTGCATTAACCTGCTTCTCGCCCCCGAGGAGAACAACAGCCTTTGAGGGCAGGGCAGGCCAAATGCATTGGAAGCCCTTTCTCCCAACTGAATCTAGGTATGCGCTGGTTCTTTTCCTATAGGATTCATCAAGCCAGCCTGTTGCGTTTTCAAAACCCTTTTGCTGCAGGGCTTCACAGAAGGGGTAAACCTCTTTCAGCGGCCTTTTTGCAACAGCAACAAATGGAAAAAGACTGCAAATTCTTGGCCTTGCGCCATGCACTTTGCATTTTCCGCCTGCAAGGAAAATGCAGCTGCCATCCGCTTTCCTTTTAAGCGCAAGGAAGGGCAGAACCAAAAAATGGCCTGTCATGAAACCAGGCTCTTTTTCTGCTGCAAGCGCAAGCTTTTTCGGCAAAAGCCCTGCATTGATTAAAAGCGTTTTGCCCTGCCCTTGCGCCGGGTAAAGGTGGGCAAGCAAAACGCAATTCCTTTCAATGAAATCTCTTTCACTTAAACCAAGAGCTTTTGCAATTTTTTTGGCCTCTGCAGGAAGCAATGAAATCCAGTAGCTCTGGCAGCACTTGCTGCAATGCAGCTTGAGGCAGTTCAATTGCATTAAAAAGAAATGGCTGGGATTGCTTTTAAACAGCACCCTGCCTTTTCAGCGGTCTGGAGCTTTGACCAGCTTAACTAGTTTATATTCTTTGCGCAAAGTTTGCCCTGCTTTTTAAAACTTGGCAAAAATATACATAACTGAAATTTTCTCAGCCTGCCATTATACCTGCTTTTAAACCTATTTTTGAAAAATTGCTTGAAATAAGCTTAAATTCCAGTTCAGCAGATAATGGTATCTGTTGCTTCAATTGCTTTTTCAGTTGAGGCAGCCCCAGCACAGCTGGTTCTTTCCCCTGCCTAAGAGCAAGGGGAATAAAAAAAGGGGTGAAGAATAATGGCAAAATCAGGAAAAGCACAACCTGCAAAGCAGGCAAAGGCAGAAAAGAGGGCAGTGAAAAAACCGACAGTAATTAAAGAGGAAGTTGAAGAGGAATCATGGGACGACAAGGAAATGGACCTCTGATGTTTTCTTTCCTGCCTGCGGCAGGAGCCAAAACTCCTGTCCTGGTTTACTTTTTAATTGCCTTTTTGCCGCCCCATAAAAAAGCGGGTGATTTAAAATGAAAAGTTTGGTTGGAAGCGCAGTTGCCAAAAGCAAAACCGGCTCTGAGCCTGAAAGAGCCGGAAACGAGCAGCTGAAAATAATGGTTGTTGGAGCCGGAGGCGGAGGCTGCAACACAATAAACAGGCTAGCAAAAAAAGGCATAAACGGTGCACAACTTATTGCACTGAACACAGACAAGCAGCACCTTGCAATAGTTGAGGACAGCGTATCAAAAATACTTATCGGGGCGTCTGTAACAAGAGGCCTTGGGGCAGGCGGCTACCCTGAAATAGGGAGAAAAGCAGCAGAAGTCAGCAAGAAAACAATTGAGGAAGCACTGGAAGGCGTTGACATGCTGTTCCTCTCAGCAGGGATGGGCGGCGGAACAGGAACAGGCAGCGCACCGGTTGTAGCGCAGATTGCCAAGGAACAGGGGGCAATAGTAATAAGCGTCGTCACATACCCATTCACGCTTGAA
>JAFGEM010000049.1 GCA_016931555.1 Candidatus Iainarchaeum sp.
ATTGGAAACGCCGGCGCAGTGGAAATTGACTGCCAAAACAATGAAATTAATGGGAGATATGCGCTGGGCATTACTGGAGAAACAAATGTAGTTCTCAAAAATTGCCGGATTGTCGGGGAAAATAATGGAATTCGCTTTGAAAGCGAGTACAATTCATCCTTAACATGCCAAAATTCAAGTATTAGCGTTGATGTGCGCGGAATCGATTTTTTTAACGCCCAAAACAAAACTGTTTCAAACTGCAATATCATTTCCCAAAATTCAGAGGCTATTTTCATGCATGGGGGCAGCAACAACACAATAAACAATTGTTCGATTGCGGGAGAATCATTCGGAGTTTATCTTGAAGACACCTCAAACAATGCCCTTGAAAATAACCCCCAAATAATTGCGGAACAAGAAGACGCAATTTACATTGAGAACAGCAGCCTCATAACAATTTCAGGAAACAATATAACTGTAAATCATTATCTCGGGGGAAACGGAGTGATTTTGAAAAACTCTAACAATTGTGTTATCGGGCCTGACAATGAAATAAGTGGAAGTTCGGCAGGGGTATCCATTGATCCAGCAAGCTCTGGCAATAGGATAGAATATAACACAATAGAGGAGCGTAGGAGATCAGGAGTGAACCTGTGGGGGCCAGAAAATTATATAGAGCATAATTATGAGACTAGTACAATAAGTGTTGACACTGAGGAAGGAGCAACTAATTACATTCGTTATAACGATTCAATAAAAACATACAAAGACGAAATGGTTGGGCCATGGGGCTGGGGCGCAATAAATGTTTCAGGAAAAGGCACTGCAGTTATAGAAGAAAACACTTTGATTCAGGGGAAATGGGCAGGAATAATAACAAGCCTTTACACAACAAGCCCCACAATAATACGCAACAACGGAACAATAAAAGCAACAGGAGACAATGACACACACATGGGCTATGCCATTTACGTTGGGGAAGACTCCGAAGGAGTTATTGTTGAAGGCAATGATTTGATCAATGGAAGCGATTATTGCGTTTATGTACTTGGAAATGAAACAGAAATAAGAAACAATAATATGAGTTCTGACTGGTTCGGGGTTTTAATTGACCAATTAACAGAAGACAATCAAATAGTTGGAAACACTATTAACACGGGCGCTAGAGGCATTAAAGTTGATTGGGCAATAAATACACTTGTGCAGGGAAACACTGTGTGCGGAGGCAGCTCTAGCATTATTAGTGAGGGGCAATTTGAACAGAATCCTTTAAGCGGAAACAATATCTGTGATACCTGCATTGAGGATTACTATGGAATAGAGGAAAACTTTATTTGCCCCTGCGAGAACACTTGCAGTTAGGTGATTTGAATTGGAAAAGCCGTTTATTGTTTCGTCTGACAGGTTTTTTGACCACAAAACAGTTGACCATCCAGAGGCTCCGGAAAGGCTTACTGCAATAACAGAGACTCTGCTTGAAAATGGTTACAAAAACTTTGAAGAGCCGGAAATAATAACTGATAATGACTTGCTTTTGGTTCACTCCCAAAGCCTGATTGATAAAATAAAAAAGCTTTCTTTAGAGGTTCCCGAGCAGGGTGTTGCTCTCGGGGATAATTGGTTTAACAGAAATACTTTTGAAATAGCAAAGCTTGCATGCGGCTCTGCATTGAAAGCAGCGCGGCTTTGCAAAAAAAAGTTTGCATTCTCAATTGCAAGGCCTCCGGGGCACCATGCAGGAATAAGCTATTATGGGGGGTTTTGCTACTTCAATAACATTGCTTTTGCTGCTGCAAAAATAATGCAGGAAAAAGGATATGAGAAAACAATGATTGTTGACTTTGACTTGCATCATGGCAATGGCACGCAAAACATTTTCCAAAACAATGAAAATGTTTTTTATTTTTCTTTGCATCAGGATCCAGAGCATACTTTTCCCGGGACAGGAAGAGCAACTGAAAACAATGCTCACATTGCAAATGTTCCTTTAGAGCAGGGAACTAGCGAGGAAAAATACCTCCATGTTTTTGAAAAAGGATTCTCAAAATTTTATTCAGAATTCAAGCCTGATTTGATTGCTGTTTCCGCGGGCTTCGACATTTTTAGCAGGGATAAGTTCATAGGAAACACTTTTCAAATAAATGATGCAAAATTTTTTGAAAAAATCGGCAGGATTATATCCAGCGCAAAAAAACCGTGTTTTGGGGTTTTGGAAGGCGGCTATAACCTTGAAACTCTTGGAGAATGCGTGTGTAATTTTTTAAATGCTTTTGATTAACATATTTTGTGGTTTGAATGCGCGTACTCGTAGTTTATTATTCCAAAACAGGAAACACTGAAAAAGTTGCCGAGAGAATAAAAGATTTTTTTGCCGCACAAAAAACAGGCATTGATTTAATGCCCCTGAAAACAAAGGGCAAAATTGACCCAAAGCAAATGCCCAAAGCAGAACAAATTGTTTTAACAAACCCAAAAACTAATTTGGCCCAGTATGACCTTGTTTTTGTCGGAACCCCAGTATGGGGAATGCAGCCCTCGCCAATTGCCCTTGCCTATTTGAAGCAATTGGAAAAGGCAAACGGAAAAAAATTTGTTTTGTTTGCAACCTGCCATGCTGTTTCAGGAACAACACTCAAAAAAATGTCAAGCATTCTGGCTACGAAAGGCGCGTCAACAATAGATTCATTCAATGTAAAGTCCCTCTTTCAACTGAATGAAAAAAAGCTTGCAAGCGTAAAATTGGAATTGGAAAAAATAATGAAAAAATTTTAAACCTGCTCCAAAACATCGCGCGCTACTCTTTCCGCTTCCTCTTTCTCTTTCTGCACAACCTCTGTCTCTGCCTCATCCACTTTCTGCTTTAATTCTGAAAAAGCCCTGCGAATGCTTTTCCTCAAACGCAGGTTTTTTATTTTGGCCTCAATTTCTATGAGTGACTCCTGGACAGAATGCAAAATGCTCTTGTATGTTTGCTCGTCAATCTTGCGCTTCAAATATTTTGCGCGCGCCAACTGCAATTCCCTTTGCAGCCGCTGGTTTTCGGAAAGCAGTTTTACAAGGACATGCCTGTCCTTTGGCTCAACAGCAAGCAAATCCTCTTTGGGAAGGTTCTCCTGCTTTGCCTGCTTCTGCAAAATCCGAGAATCAATTTTAATGAGCTGGGCGTGCTTTTTCTTAAGCATCTCCTTATAGCTCTCAAGGGACAATTCTCTCTTCATATATTTTTTTTCAATAACCTTTAACTCATTCAAAACCTGGCGCTTCTCCTCAAAAAGGTTTTGAAGCGAACTGCTCCCCAAGCCCTTGAACAGGTTTCCTAATCCCAAAGCCATACTTAGAAATAGCTTTATTATTGAATATAAACCTTTTCATTTTGATTATTTTTTTCTCCAAATGTTGGAGAACAGCCATACTAAGCCAATTCCGAAAATAAGCACTGCAATCATTACATCGAGCATTGTTTCTCTTGTAAGGGCATCGTAAATGTACATGAAACTCGCCACAATAATCAAGAGCGATAAAAGTGACTCAAAAGTCATGTTCAATGTTTCTGAGGAATTGCTTGTGTCGGGAGTTTTATCTGCCATAAGATAATTTGACTAAAAAAACAAATAAAAAGCTTTACTTTTAAGGGTTAAACAGTGAATATTGGTTATTTTTATATACCAGAAGCAATATCTTATTCCAATAGAGAGTTAAATGCGGGGGCATTAGAATCCATTTTAACGGCAATTCTACCACAAAAAAAATGCATGATATTGTTTTTCAGGAATTGCAGAGAATGGATGCAAAAAAAGAGCTTAAAATACGCAGAATAGTGCCTGAAAAAACCACTTTTTTGCAGTCAAACGGCACAAAAAAACAGGGCAGATTCGACTTTTTCGTTGAAGCAAATGGAAAATGCATTGGAATAGAGGTTCTTACAAGGCCAAGCCATGGAAAATTAAAGGAAAAAATTGTTTATGCACACGATGTAGATGAATTCATTTTTGCTATTCCCGAAACAGCATTCGAGCTATACAAAAAACCTTGCGGAAAAGGCCATAAGAGAGCCCGCCCAAACTTTTTCAGCCAAGAATTTGCGCAACCAAAATTAAGGGCATGGCTGTTAAACCTGAGCAAAAACACTGTTGAAATAAAATCCTGCTTCAACAAAATCTTTAACGTAAAATGCTGAACTATTTTTTGGCAAAAATAAACAAAAAAGATATTAGGAAAAAAATTGCAAAAGCAATCCAATGCACAACCCACATTTGCGCAACCAATTCTTCAAGGGAAATTCCAAGCAGGGAAGATGCCATTGTAAAATCTCTTCCCTGCCCAACAACAGGAGTTAGCACTGCAACTGTATAATTTACTAGATAGAGGTTTGCATATGCGATTATTGAAAACGACAATAACCCAATGTAATGCGTTTCATTCAAAACAGTCTTGTATTTTTTGAGGAGCAAAAAAGCAAATGAGATGAGTGCAATTGCTGCAATGCAATTCCCAAAAAAGCCCCCAAGATAAATCATTGCCTCTCCAAAATTCGGGGCCCAAATTCCAGTTGAAACAAGCACTGCGCTTATTGGAGCAAAAATCCATTGGTGCCCAATCTCGTGAAAAGCAACTCCAAGGCCCTCAAAAATCCAGTGCAAAAGCCATATTGGAAAAAAATTTTCATTCCTGAGCCCAAAGGGCACTACAAAACCAATTAGAAAAGAAACAAGCGAAAGCCCAATTACTTCATAATCGGGATTTTTAAAATCGAGTTTCATGGAAAACCAAGTTTGTTATTTGCGCCTGTCTGTTCCGCTTTTTCTCCGGTCATACGCTGGTTGCTCGCCATCTAACTGAAACAAATCCGGGCCGCCTGGAGTTCCCTTAAAAACACGCGGCCGAACCATGCGCCTTTTACTCTGCCTTCTGTTAAAAAACCGGATTTTCCTCAAAAATTTTGGAACCCAAACCAAAAAAAATCACTTCTTCTTTGCCTTTCCAAAACCTGTTTTCTTTGTTTCTCCCAAACCAGAGTTCTTTGCCTTCTCCAAAACAGGTTTCTTTTTCTCAACCACAGAAACTTTTTTCCGATATTTATTAAATGTCAGCAAAAGAACGCCAATTACTGCAATTATTATTGCAGCCAAAACAGTGGTTCCATCTGTAAAAGGCAGTGGCTCTGAACTCGGGATTACAGAAGCAAACAAAACATAAGCTATGAAAACCACTCCTGCAAGAGCCAATCCAAATCCTGCTTCATGCAAAAAAACATTTGAATTAAATTCCAATTTCATGCTTATAATAGGAAAAACCCAGAATAAATAGTTTTCCCTGGAAGAGAAAAGTTTTATATGAGTTTAAACTATGGTGTGATAGGAGCCTCATGGGAAAACCAAAAGTTTCAGTTATAATGTCTGTTTTTAACGCAGAAAAATATGTTAAGGATGCAGTGCAATCAGTGTTAGACCAAACACTAAAGGATTTTGAATTCATTATTGTTAATGATAATTCAACTGACAGCACACACAAAATAATAAAAAAATTCAAAGACAAGAGAATTCGTTACTTCAAAAGAAATTATAACAGTGGAAAAGGCCACTCAGTCAACCTTGCCTTTAAAAAAGCGCGGGGAGAATATGGCTGTATTTTTGACGCTGATGATTTAATGGTTAATTACAAGTTAGAGGTTGCAAGCGGGATAATGGATAAACACAAGGAATGCGGTTTGGTTTATGGAAACGCATGGATAATGGATGAAAACTCTGAAATAACGGGGCCTTTCTCTTTTCCCACAAGGGACAAAAGGCACATTAGCCAGCCATTTCCAAATTATGATTTTTCACTCAAAAAATTGTCGAAAAAAAATTTTATTCCGCAGGGAACAACAACATTCAGAATGTCTGCAATTAGAAAAGTTGGGGGCATAGATGAAAACCTCACAACTGGCGAAGACTGGGACTTGTGGTTGAGAATAGCAGAGCATTTTGAGGTTCGCTATCTCCCAGTGCCG
>JAFGEM010000050.1 GCA_016931555.1 Candidatus Iainarchaeum sp.
ATTCCTGTGAAATTGAGAAAGCAATGGAAAAAATTCCCGTTGACAAAAAAATGTTTCAGGAAATAACAGACAATCCTGAAAAAGTCAGCGTTGAAAAAGCAATTGAATTGTCAGAAAACTTTGGCTTTCCACTGCACCCGAATGCGCTATTCTATTACAAGGCACTGGAGCCAAACGAATTAATAGAATTTAGAAAACTCTTAAAGCAGGGAAAGCAGAAAGAAAATGGAATGGAATTGGAAAATTCTGAAAAGCTGAAGGAATTGCTTGAAAAAATTGGCTGCAGCCACAAGGCAGGCAAAGAAAAAATAATTCTGGCAAAGCCCGAGGCCCTTGCTTTAAGCAAAACACTTGCTCTCGATTCAGATAAGAACATTGGCAAGATTGTTGCGGAAAAACAGGATGTCATTGCTGCACTGAACGAAATCAGCGGGCTCGTTATAAGAGACAAGTGCGGGACTTTTATTGGAAGCAGAATGGGTCGCCCCGAAGCAAGCAAGGCAAGAAAAATGATTGGAAACCCGCATGTATTGTTTCCAATTGGAAATTATGGGGGAAACACACGATCAATAAATAAGGCAATTGATTCAGACAAAAGCAAGCCCGGAAAAATAGAGGTTGAAATTGCGCTATTCAAGTGCCCCAAATGCCACAAGATTATTGAAGAAAACCATTGCAGCGAGTGCAACGAAAAAACAGGCATAGTAAAAGTGTGCCCAACATGCGGAAAAGAAAGGACAGGAGAAAAATGCGTTGCCTGCAAAACCCCCTTGATTGGATTTTCAAAGCGCACTATTGACCTTGCGGAAATAACAATGCAGGCAAGCAAAAACCTTGGAATGAAAATGCCCGACCTTGTTAAAGGAGTGCGAGGAATGATTAACGCGGGAAAAATTCCAGAGCCTATTGAAAAAGGCTTTCTGCGCGCAAAGCACGATGTCCATGTTTTTCGGGACGGCACAATAAGATATGAGGCAATTAACGCACCCCTTTCACACTTTAAGCCAAGCGAAATAGGAATAAGCGCAGAACAGGCAATTGCAATGGGATATGAAAAAGATATTCATGGAAAACCAATAGAACACAACGAGCAAATGATCGAGGCAATGCCGCAAGATATCGTAATACACGACCAGACAGCAGATTTTTTCCTAAAAGTATCGCGCTTTGTCGATGAACTGCTTGTAAGATTTTACAAATTAGAGCCATACTATAATTGCAGCAAAAGAGAGGACATGATTGGAAAACTTGTTTTGGGTTTGGCACCGCACACATCAGCAGCAATAGTAGGCAGGATAATAGGATTCACAAAAGCAAGGGCATGCTTTGCACACCCTTATTTCCACCTGACAAAGCGCAGGAATATTGACGGAGACCAGGACTCACTAATGCTCTTAATGGACGGGCTCTTGAATTTTTCACACTCTTATCTCCCTGCATCGCGCGGAGGAAGAATGGATGCCCCTCTCGTATTCACACTCGCATTAAAGCCGACTGAAACAGACGACGAAATTTACGGCATGGAAACCTGCCGGAAATACCCGCTTGAATTGTATGAAAAGGCGCAGAAGATTATGCCGCCCGACATTGAGGGCATGGAAACAGTTGGATCAAGGCTTGGCAAAAAAAGCCAGTACTCCGGCTTTGGATACACACATGAAACAAGCGAGTTTGATGCTGGCCCGAAAATGAGCAAATACATTCAGCTCGGAAGCATGGAAGACAAGATAAAAAGCCAGGCAAAATTGCAGAATAAAATTGCTGCTGTTGACGGAAAAGATGCTTTGGAGAGAGTAATGGTTTCACATTTCATGCCAGACATTATCGGAAACGCGCGCGCTTTTTCAAGGCAAACCTTTCGATGCACAAACTGCAACACAAAATACAGGCGCGTTCCGCTAAACGGCCAGTGCACTGCCTGCAAAAAAGGAAACATTATACTCACAATAGCACAGGGAAGCGTAAGAAAATATTTGGAAATTGCAAAGGAAATAGCAATAACGTATCATCTAAGCACTTACTTAAAGCAAAGGCTGGAATTAGCGGAAAAAGAAATCAATTCAGTATTCCACAACGACAAGGCAAAGCAAAAATGCCTGCTGGAATTTGCTTAAGCAGACTTCATTATCTCTTTCTTCAGCGTGTTAAAGATTTTTTCAGGGTCACATGCAAGCTTTATCAGGCGAGTTGACCCCCTAATGCCTTTTCCGCTCTGCGTTGTTATAATCAAGCCGTATGTTTCAAGCTCTGAAACATATTCCCTGTACCAGCGCGCGGAAACAACAGTTTCTCCAAGAGAAGACGCAATGCGGTTGTACTCACCATAGACATCTCCGCTGAAAAGAATGTTTTCCTCAGAGCCTGTTATTTTCCTCGTGCCCTTCCCGTTTACTGAAAGCGAAGAAATTGCAAACAAAACAAGCTGCTGCTGCAATGGCAAAGTTGAAATAAGATTGAAAACAAGCTCTTCCTCTACTTTGCGCTTTGCCTTTATAATGTCCGAATCAGTTATTTTACTTGATTTGGATTTTTCTGCAAATTCTCCCGCGCGCAGCAACAGCATTACTGCTGTCCGCGCATCCCCGGATTCCCGCGCAGCCACTGCACTCGCAAGGTTAATTGCTGATTGATCGACAACATTGTCCTGGAATGCAAGGCTTATTCTCTCGGAAAGAATCTGCCGCAGCTCCTCGGCATTGTAGGGTGGAAAAACCATTTCCAGTTCGCACAGCGCAGATTTTGTGCGCGTGTCAAGCTTGTCCTTGAAGAGAATGTTGTTGCTTATCCCTACAACTGAAACACTGCTTTTTTCAAGCTCGTCATTCGCACGCGTAAGTGCATAGATTAAATCATCTAGGTCTTTTACCTTGTCAATCTCGTCAAGGCAGATTAGCAAATGCTTTTTGTTTTTGCGCGCATAATCCAAGAGCTTTTCAAAAACAAAGCTTGAGGAAAATCCCACAAAACTTTCCTCTGCAAAAAATTTTTGCATTACACGCTGCAATACCTTGTACTTGCTGTTGTATGTCCTGCAGTTAACATACACTGTTTCCGCGCGGCCGTTGTTTTGCAATGCAAAAGCCTCTAACTGCTGCATTACAAATTTGACTGTGCATGTTTTTCCTGTGCCAACTTTGCCGTACACAAAAATGTTGTCTGCCTTCTTGCCCTGCAAAGCATTCCGCAGTGTAAATGAAAGCTCTGAAATCTGCTTGTCCCGAAAGGGCAGCCTCTTGGGAGTGAAATGCGGTGTAATCGCATTCCTGTCCCTAAAGATATTCTGCTCTTTCAGGAGGCTTTCGAATATGTTCTTTTCGGAAGGGGTCTGAACCAATGCCTGCATTCTCACACCTTAAAAATTCCCAAACCTTAAAAAAAAATTGGTATATTAATACTGTCGGGGTTGAATAAAAGAAAGAGTATTTGCGGAAGCAAACCAATTCCGCTAATCCTAATTTGCTTTCTAAACCAAATTTAGTTTTCGGAAAAAGTTATTTGGCTTTGGAAACAAAAAAAGCCGTAATTTTTAACGCCAATTAAACTGTATAATTTCAGATTAAGTATTTAAACTGTTGGTGTAGGGAATACTATATTCAAGATTTTTTATTATTGGGGTGATTTAATGGCCTTTTTGGAGAAAGTGCTCAAAAAAAGTGACTCAATTGATATTGAGGATTTTCTTAACAACCTAGATGTTGAAGACGAAACCTTGTACGAAGACGCAGACGCATATGTAAAGCCGGTTTCCTTGAATACGCCGGAAGATGTGAACGTTGTTTTGAATGAAGCAAAGGCAGGCAATGTAGTGCTCTTGAACATTGGCGGCCTGAACAAGCGCAACGTGCTCAAATTAAAAGAGCTAATCACACAGATCAGAACAGGCGTAGAGCAAATCAACGGAGACATAGCAAGAATTTCACAGGACAGGGTTTTGGTAACACCAAGCAAAGTAAAAATTGTTAAGAGCAAAGAACAGTGAAATGATGAAAAATGAATTCAGGCAAATCCACCTTTGCCTTATCTGTTAAGGAAGAGAATGCAAAAAAGCTTGTTGCAGAATTCCTGACAAGAGAAAGGAATTGGCCTGAGCCAAAAAAAGTTGTTCCAAAAATTTTTTATTACCCCTATTTCTCTTTTTATTATGATTTTTTTACGGAACACAAAACTGATTCAGAAAAAAAAATTGGAAAAACAAAAAGAGGAAAACTTGTCCTCAATGCAACAACAGGCGAAATAAACAGGGAAGCCTCAAAGCACATTGAAAACCAGGAAATTACAGGCGAATTTGAAAAGAACTCAGAATTCCAGCCAATACACATGACTTTTGAGGAAGCAGAGAAAATTGTTCCCATTAAAACAGCAGAGCTCCTTGAAACCCACACAGAAAACCTGATAATAACGCAATTGAAAGAGGTTTGGCTGCCAGTATGGCACGTGGCAGCAAATCTTGAGGGCACGGAGTACACTGTAAAGGTTTCTGCAACAACAGGAATCATATTAAATCCAAACGACCTACCAGAACGCAAAAAGGGAGTTGGAGAACTAGCGGAAGAAACAATTTACGAGCTGCGCAGCCCAAGCGCTTGGGCAAAATACTCTGTTGGAACGGGAAAAACAATTGCAAAAAGCAGATTGTGGAAAAACAAGTGGTTCCTCATTGCAATTCTTATTGCGATAATAATTGCGATTGTAGTGCTGCTGCCGTGATTTACGAGATCACTATTCCAGCACAATATTTTTTCGTTTGCTGTTTCCTCCCAGCCTCTCTTTTATTTGCTCCCCAATTTTTAACCCCAAGATTTTCTGCAAATCCTTTAAATCGGTTTTCTTCAGAGCAGCAATGCTGCGGATGTTTGCTCTCCACAATCTCCTTGCCCTAACGCGCCCAATTCCGCGCACTTCGCACAGGGAAACGAGTTCTTCCTTTATTCCGGATTTCAAGCGCTTGCGCATGCGCGAGAGGGGAACAAAATGCTGTTCCAGAGCAAGGAGTTTTGCAAGTTCAAAAGCAGAGTATGCAAGCCAGTCGGAAATATTTAATTTTGCGCGAAGTATCCCTGGCTGGATTTTAAAATCCTCTAAAAGGGATTGCTCCGGCTTTTCATTAACCCATGATTCAAGCATTAAAGCAGAATTAAATTTTTTTAACAGGTCATTGTCAAAGAACTGCTCCCTGTCCATTTGAATCGGCAATTCATTTTCTCTTGCCCCCATGTCTTCCCAGAGCCCAGGCTCCAACTTTTTTTGCACTGTGGGCCAGGGAGAAAATTCAAAGGTGTTTGAAAGCAGGTAAAGGTAAAAGAACTCTGTGAATTTTTTCTTTGACTTTAACCCGTTGATAAGAGAGAACGCGGAAACAGGGTCAAGATAAAGCTCTGAAACGCGCGCCCCAAGTTTTGTGGCCTTGAAATTATTCTCGTTTCCCTCTACAAAACCCATTTCAATGAGCTGCTGCAAAATCTCCCGGGTTTTGTTGAAGAGCTCGTGCAAGTTGCCGAATTGCTTTGCATAAAATGTTTTTGAAAAAAATTCTTCCATGCTCTTTAAATTGAAAACATAGTGGTTTGCGACAAGCGCAAGCAAATGCATTCTCAAAACAGGGGCATAACCAAGGCGCGAGCCAATTTCCTCAAGCTTTCCATTAACATACTCTTCAAGCAATTCGTCTTTTTCCGATTCAGAGCGCGCAACAACAATGCTGCGCCCTTCGGAATCATATTTAGGCCTGCCTGCCCTGCCGGCAAGCTGCTTATATTCCCGCACTGAAATTAACTGCATTCCCGTTGCCTCAAACCTGTAAAGGGAAGGGATTAGAACAGTGTGGCTCGGGAGATTTACGCCTGCAGCCAGTGTTGGCGTGGAGGAAATAACCTTTATTTTATTCTCCCGAAAAGCGTCTTCAATTAAGGAGCGCTGTTTTTGAAGCAGGCCAGCATGGTGGAATGCAACTCCATGCGAAACAAGCTTTGAGAGTTTCCTGCACTGTTCCGTGGGAGATTCAAGTGCATTCAAAATTTTTGCGGAAGTTTTTTCCAAAGAATTTTTTTCTGGGGCAGAGAGTTGCCCTGAAACAAGATTTGAAAGCTGTTGTGCAATGCCTTCTGCGCGCTTGCGTGTGTTTGCAAAAACAAGGGCCTGCTTTTTCTTCTCAAATAAAGTGTCTGTAATAATGCCCCCCAATCCCTCGATGTCAGGGAGCTCCTCATTAGAATCAGAATAGCATATTTCCTTGTCAAAAAAAACCCCCTCTTTAAGGGGAATCGGGCGGTAATTTGATTCAACGAGCTCTGCAGAAAGCCACTCAGCAATTTCTTTTGCATTGGGAATTGTTGCCGAGAGAGCAAGAACATTTACTTTTGGATTCATGTGTTTTAGCTTGGCTACAGTAACCTCAATTGTCGGGCCTCTTGAAGAATCAAGCTCGTGGATTTCATCAACAATAAGCAGCCCAATTCCCGAAAGCCAGGCAGCATTATGCCTGAGAAGAGAATCCAATTTTTCATAGGTAGTAAAAATGCAGTCATAATTTGCAAGATGCGCAGAGCTTGAATCCATGTCTCCTGTGCTCACTGCAAACCTAATTTTTTGCCTTGCATACTTCTTTTTGAAATCATTAAAATGCTCGGATGCAAGCGCGCGCAAAGGGCAGGTGTAAACAACCTTTAACCCGTTTCCAATTATCGAGTGGAGGGCGGCTAGCTCTGCAATAATTGTTTTGCCGGAAGCAGTGGGAGAGCTTACAACAAGATTGCCCTTGAACAATTCTTTTTCAGCAATCGGCTTCTGCATTTCATTGAAACCCTTGAAATTGTTTGCTTCAAGAACAAGCTTTCTAACAGGCATAATTGAAAACTAGTGGGAGCATTATAAAAATATTCACACAGCAGGTTTCCACTATTCGCGCCAAGCACAGAAAACAACGAGTTCCTCAAAGAAAAGCTTTTTGCGCGCAACAATTTTGCGGGAGAAACCCTGCTGTTTAAGGATTTTTTCTGTTTGTTCAATTCCATTGAGGGAGGATTGCAGGAAAAATACTTTTCCTTTTTCAGACAAAAATTTTGGGAATGTGAAAAGAAACTTGTCAAGCACTTCTCTTCCCTTTTTTCCGCCGTCCAAATCCAAATATTTTTTGCCGTTGCTCGGAACATAGGGGGGATTGAATAAGATAAAATCAAATTTTCCATTGATTTGGGAAAACAGGTTTGTTTCAACAAATCCTGTTTTTGCATTTGAACCGAGTTTTGAGAGATTGGATTTTGCGTTCTCCAAAGCGCGCGGGTTTTTATCCGCAAAGCACACAAAGCCGGCGCCCTGAAGAATGGCATTGATGCCCTGGATTCCAGAGCCGCAGCCCAAATCAAGGACACGCGCGCCCTTGGATATTCTTATTGCAGAGGCAAGCAATTCTGAATCTTCAGCTGGCGGGTAAACAGAATCAAAAACATTGAATTCAAAATTCCTCAAAAAAAATTTTTTGGCTGGCATTGTTACAACTACGAATTAGCCCACTTCATTATTTCGAGTATTGCCTCTATATCCGTGTCTATTGAGGAAAGCTTTTTTTCAAGCTCGGAAATTTTTCTGTTGCTCTGCTCCATCCTAAAATTGCGCAAATCATCGGCGTATTTTGCAACTTTTTTGTCCTTGCTGTAAACAACACTGTGGTTCACTGTCTCCGTCAATTGCTTTCTGTAATCCAAATCATTGACAAACATTTTAACCATGGGCTTCCATCGCTTGTCGGAAACCAAATGAACAGGCAATTTTACTGCCTGTGCATCTGCCCTGTAATCCCTGTCAACCATTGCCTTTGTCAAATGCTTCCAGTACAGAGGCTCCTTAAATTTTTTGGCGTTGTGCGCTAAATTGTAAACCTTGGCTTCAGAAAGCTTTTTGTTCCAGTTCTTCAAGCGCGTGCTGTAAAGCTTTCTCAGTGTCTGCAATTCATTAACCTGGTGCTTTAGCCTTGACTTGTTCGGATAAATAAGAGTTGGCCAGTCTGACGCAGACTTTGAAATAGAGATTATTCCTCCGCGGGAAAAATAATGCTGCAAAGCATCAACGCGCTTGGGATTCTTTGAAAAATCAAAGTTTTTTGGCAGTTTTGACTTAAAATTATCGAGTGACGAAATTATTTGCCTTCCAGCCATATAGTCATAAGATAGAATGACAAAATTAAAAAACCATAGCCCCAATTTTGTATTGGAATCCAAATGAAATCCGAGCTATTGTTTGCAGTAGTATTAGCGGCAATTGCAGTGCTTATTGCAACAAACATTAGCCTTATTGGGGCACAGAATAAAAGCAATGCCAATGCAGAGGCAATTAAGAGCAGCCTGTCAAACGCACGCTCGGGGTTAGTTACAATGCCCACTATAGATTATGTTTTGACAGTGCAGGTTGCAGTAGCAAGCCTTTTAATTGGATTTGGCGCGGGTTATTTTGGATACGCGCTATTTTCCAAGCAAAAGGAAAAGAATTAAAAATAAGGAAACCCATTAATAATGCAAAAATAAGGCATAGTAAAATTATTGGGTTGACAAAATGAAAAAAACACTCTTTTTGGCGCTAATAATCGTTTTATTTATTCCAGGGTTTGTGAGCGCGCTAACCTGCAGCCTCAAAGCAGCTTGCGGAGCAGGAGAAACAGACATAATGCACTTAAGCGCAGCAACAAACGCGCATGCAGAAATTGCAACACAATCAAATTATGGGCAGAAAGTGTGCTGCAGCCATACAACCCCTATTGGAACAAGCTGTGCAGGAAACCATGTAGAAATAGTTAATCTGAGCGCAGCAACAAACGCGCATGCAGAAGATGCAGCACTCGCAAATTACGCAACAAAAGTATGCATTTCAGGAGTAAGCGGAGGCGTTGCACTGAGAAACGCAGCAGCATGCAATGCAGGAGAAGTTTGTGTTGTTTCATTAAGTAGCACTACAAACGCGCATCTTGCAGATTGCACAGCGGGAAACGCATATCCCAACAAGGCCTGCGTCAATGTAAGTGCTCCAAGCCTTCAAAATATTACAGTAACACCTGCAAATTATGACCTGTCGAACCGCCCATCGCCAGACAATGTAGTAGTTGAATTTACAATAGTAAATCCCTCAGGCAGCACATATACTCCATTGAACGCAATAGTAGAGGTCAGCCTCCCTACTTTGGGAAACCACACTGCAAATGAACCTGGAATCGCAGAAAACTCCAACAAAGCCAGCAGTGTAACATTCAACAACAGCTCAAGCCTTGGCTCTGGAGACATTGGAGCAAACCCCATTACACTGGAGCTGTATCACGCTCCTGCAATACCCGCAAATCTAATTGCAACATACACTGTTCCATTTACAGTAAGCGACTCATCAGCAACACCTTCTCTTACAGGAATAGCTGCTGTTCCCGCAACACAGGACAAGCAGGCAGCCGTTCCCCAGGAAATAAAATTTAGGATAAACAATCCCGCAGGAAGCGGTTACGCTACTTTGAATGCGCGTGTAGGAGTTACTTTTCCAGTGGTAGGAAGCCAATCAACTGTGGTAATTCCAGTTGCAATGGGAAATGTATCCGGAGAGCAGACAATAACCTTCAATGATATAGCAGCAATTGCTGCTCTGAGCACAGGATTTCACACAGTATCCCTTGATTTAATTGACAATGACACTGGAGGCTCAATTGGACTTTTTAGCGTCCAGGTAAGAGTAATTGATTCAGGGGGCCCTGGAAGCGGAACTGGAATAGTGATTAAGAGTGTTGACATTCCCGCGCCTGTAATGAAAGATGATGGCTTTGACATGACAATTGTTTCAAAGAATTGGGAGTCGGGGCAAGAAACAGGAACTATTAGGGTTAATATTGAAGACCAGAGCGGCAGCCCTGTCGGAATAGCAGAAAAAACAGACCCTAATTTTACAATGAATGCTGACGGCGGAGAACATGTTTCAGTTTTAAATTACACTGCAGCAGAAATCTCAGGATTTGAAGACGGGATTTACACTGCAAGAATACGGTTGGAAGACAGTGGAGGGGCACTTGCAGATGAAAAAACAGTGAGCTTTGCAGTAATACTTTACAGGACAGCGAGCATTCCAGAAACCAATCCGCTCGGAATTTTAATGGTATTGGCGGGCGTCCTAATTGTTGTGGGAATAGCCAAAAAAAGAAATTAAATTTTATTGTTAAGGGCAAGGGAAGGAATTAAAAAAACAATTCCCCCCAAATTTTTTTGTACTAATTTAGAGGTGTTTGATAAAATGTTTCCGGGAATGGGAAATCCAAAGCAAATGCAGAGAATGATGAAGCAGTTTGGAATAAAATCAGAAGAGCTTCCGGCAGAAAAAGTCACAATAGAATCAAGCGGCAAAAAAATAGTGATAAACAACCCGCAAATCACTGTTATTGACATGAAAGGCCAGAAAACATACACTATTATGGGCGAAGAAACACTTGAAAGCGCAATAAGCGAGGAAGACGTGAAAATGGTGGCTGAACAGGCAGGCGTCGGCGAAGAAAAGGCAAGAAAAGCCCTGAAAGAGGCAGACGGCGACATTGCAGAAGCAATAACTAAACTGAAAGAATGAATACTCCAAAAAAGCGCTTGGGATAGCCAGCGAATGAAAAATAAGGAAATTATTCTATTGTTTCTTCAACTGCGCGGATGTAACCTATTTCTCCCCGCACAACAGAATACGTTATTTCTGCGGAAACAGAGTCTCCAATTAAATGCCCTGTGTTCAAAGTGGCATCAATTTCATTATTTGGAACGGCATAGGCCGTGCTTGTATTTGCGTCAGTTAATTCTGCAAGCCCGAGCCTGCCAATTTGCTTTATTGTTATTTCCCCGAAAGCATTTGCTGAAAGCAGTTCTTCCAATGCAAGCGCAGCCTTTGCTGAATCCACAGTCAGCAAAAACAGTGAACCCAAAATTTCATCAGAGTTTTCCTCAACACTTGCTTCCGCACCCATTGCACTAATTTGTGCTTCAATAGCTTGTTTTGCGTCAAGAAGATTTGAGTCAGTGTCAAAAACAATTTCCACAAAAAACTCTGTGTCATTAAAAATATCTGCCCTCTGATGTTCTATGCCCTGCAGGAATATATTGAAATCATGAACCTTAGAATCTTCCCATGCTGAAGCGCTTGACACAAAGATTTTCGGTGCAATGCTTGGAAAATTTATTTCAACACTGTTTACATCTGCTATTGTTTCCAATTCCGATTCAAGAGAGTCTTTTGTAAGTGCATTTGAGGCAAACACTGTTGCTGCAAACAATATTTCCTTTTCAAGTGAAGCAACCTCTAAATCTAGTTTAGTGTCGCCCCATATTGGAGTTGCAGTAATGTTCTCGGCTTCATAGGCAAAGATGTCTGCTAATTCTGTCCCAAGGAAAGTTGCTGAAATGTCAACTTTTAATTTGTCTCCCTTAATGGATTCCAATCCAACAATTGCATTGCTGAAATTGTCTGCAAACTCATACTCCCTTGTAAGCCCCAACTCGGAATTTTCACTCTCAAACAAAATTTTTTGGGGCAATTCAACCAAAGCAAAGGAAAAACCTATGAGCGATTCAAATAGCCCGCTTGCCTCAATTGATTCAAACATTTCCTGTGAAGAGTATTCTGG
>JAFGEM010000051.1 GCA_016931555.1 Candidatus Iainarchaeum sp.
AGCAAAGAAATTTTCTTTTCTCCAAAAAAATTGGCTGGCCAGACTTTGCGGGTAAATATTGGAACAGCGGGCTCAATATCCCTTTTCCTGCAGCAGCTTTTGCCCGTTGCACTGAAAACAAACCTTGATTTGCACATTATTGGGGGCACGGATGTTGCGTTTGCGCCCGCAACAGCGTACCTCCAAAAAGTGCTGCTCCCAAAGCTCAACAAAGCCAATGCCAGGTTTTCTGTGGAAACACTGGCGCCAGGGTTTTTCCCAAAAGGCAGGGGAAGAGTTCATTTCAAATCCAAGCATGCAAGCCTCCCCCTCAAACCAATTGCCTGCGCGCTCCCTTCAGGTTTAAAAAATTTTGAATGCGTTTCAAAATCCAGTGGATTGCCTTTAGAGGTTTCAAAAAACCAGGCGCTTGCAGCAAAAAAAATTTTCCTGGAAAAATTTCCGAATGCGGATTGGCTGGAAACAATTCAGTCCAATCCAGCCCGCAAGGAAACAATAGGCTCTAGCATTGACATCTTCGCTGTTTTTGAAAACACTGTATTGGGGACAAACGCCCTTGGAAAAAAAGGAAAGCCTGCAGAAGAAGTGGGATTAGAAGCAGCAAACCAAATGCTCTGGGAATTACAAGCAGAAAAACCTGTAGATTCCCATCTCGCAGATCAACTGCTTTTGTTCATGGCTCTTGCAAAAGGCAAATCCGAAATAGCAACAACAGAATTCACAAGCCACTGCGCGACAAACATAAAAATAATTGAAGAATTTTTGCCGTGCAAATTTGAAATTGAGGGCGAACACGGCAAATCTGCTAAAATTAGTGTGAATGGCGTGAGCTTCAAATAAGAAACAGGCCGCTCAATTCAGGCCTTAACAAGAGCAGAACTATTGCAATGAAAATAAAAGGCCCGTAAGGCGGCATGTTCCTGTAAACCAGAATCTCTTTGACACCTGCTTTTTCAAATCCCTGTTTTTCTTTTTCCCCAATAACGCCTTTTAGGGAACCCATTATTTTTTTTGTTTTTTCATCCAAAAATTCCATTGCAACTATTTCATCTTCCTCAAGCTTTTGTATTGGGACTTTTTTGAGGAAAAAATTTTTTCTTATTCCCTTTTCAAATCCCCAGAAAACCAATCCAAATCCAAGCGCGGCAAAAAGCAATACACTCGCCTCTATCGGAAGAAAACTGTTCTGCAGCAGAAATACAAAGTAAACAACGAGCAATATTCCAAGCAAACCTGCTTTGCCCAAATTATCCTTGTTCTCTCGCCAGTCTATTCCAATGCGCGCATATTTTATCATATAATAAACAGAGTAGAACACTACTGCGAGCAGTGCCGAGTAAAACAGCACATTTACAATGAAAAGGCTTTCCAAATAAAACGGGAGCAGCAAAGCAATTCCAGTAAACAATTTTACGTCCCCGCCTCCAATCTTTCCCAAATAGTATACAATATAACCCAATGCAAATACAATTGCACCCAACCCAATCCCAATCCAGTTGAATTCAATTACATTGAAAATTACTCCTAGTAGTATCATTGCATAGGTGATTTTGTCTGAAATCAAACCAGTTTTGGCATCGTGTATTCCTGCTCCAAGAGAACCTAAAACCAATACAATTGCGCGCAACAAAAATAAGTCCATAAAATCACTCAAACTTTTCCCTGCTCACAATGCTTGCAAGTGCAACAATTACTCCCTGTTCATGAAGCTTGTCCCGCGGCATTTTTCCCTTTGTGAGCCAGCCAATAATGCCTTCCTCATATCTCGGGTTTTTTATTCCGTATAATTTTTCAAGAGCCTCGCCCACACTGATTCTTTCTTTAAGTGCTTTTTCCACAATATTTTTTGGGTACTCAAACATTGGTGAAAAGCCAAGGTGAAATTTTTTTCCGTCAAAAATTGCAATGCATGTTGCATCAAGCCACTTGCTGTTTGCCTCTTTTTCCGGAAAAACTCCGGATTCGATTCCCACACTATAATCACATTTTTTTGCTTCAAAGGCTTTTTTAGCGCGGTTTTTTGCTCCCTGCACAATCTCACCAAAATCTGTCGGCTGTTCTTTCACGCCTGTTTCGACTTCAATCCCATCTACCCTGCAGCCCTTAAAATATTTTGCAAATCCCTTTTCAACAGCCCGCACTTTAACGGGATTTTTGGAACCGACTGTTACAATCACTTGACCCGCTCCTTTCCTATTTCCTCTGAAACTATTTCATTTGCCGCCAATGCAAGGTCTTCATAATTTTCAATGAAACTCCTTAGGAATTGTATTGCATTTTTTTCTCCGCCCAATATTTTTGCCAGGTATGCCGCGTCCGCGTTCTCAAAATTTATGTCTCCTTTGTCTGCATCGCGCCTGACAATCCTGTCAACTCTCGTGTATGCTGCCTGCCTAGCTTTCCTGCTTTTTATTGGAATTGCCATCAAGGCGTATTTTGCAGCTAGCTTTGCAAGAACTGGAGTAGCGTACCTGCGCGCAAGGCTGTTGTCCCCTGTTTTTACAAGTATGGCAATTTTGTCCAAAACAGGCTCAAGCTTTTGTTTTAACACCCGCTTTTCAGTGAAAGGCAGAAAACCAACCTTTCCTTTAAATTCGATTCGCTTCCACTTATGCTCCCTGTTTTTGCTTTCGCGCAAGGCTTTTTTTCTTGGTCTTTTAGCAGGCATAACTTCACTTTGCATTATTATTTTTCTTTTCTATTCCCGATGCTGAGTTTGGATGCAAAAAATATGCCCTGCGCCTGTGTTTGGAAAAGCCTTTCCCGCTTCTCGGAAAATAATCCACCCAGACAGCGCCTTCTCCCCCGCCTATTTTCCCCCGCACCTGCAGTGCAAATCTTTGCGCTTGCATCTTCGCGTGTTTAATGCGGTGTTCTGCAGTGTAGCCGCCGTGCTTTCCAGTTTTCTTTTTCACAACTTTTTTTCTTGGTCTTTTTGCAGGCATAACTTCATCTTATTTTAAACTTTTTTTTCTTTTTTGGGCCGAAACCCTGCAGCATTTTTCCCAAGTCAAATTTTCCCGACTGCTGCATTTTGGCTATTTTATCCTCATCAAGTTTTCTAAATTTTTTGAAAACCTTCTGCATCTGCTTGAACTGCTTTAAAAGCTCCCTTACCTCGGATTCTTTTGTTCCTGAGCCTTTTGCAATTCTTTCAATGCGTTTCCTGTTCAGCATATCCGGATTCAGTTTTTCCTCTTTTGTCATTGAATCCATTATTACCCTAAAATTGTCGAGCTTTTCTTCTGTTGTTTCAAGCATTTCTTTTGGAATCTGCATTTTCATTCCCAGCATTTCCGCAACCTTGTTCAATGGCCCCATTTTCCGAGTGGCCTTTAACTGCTGGTAAAAGGTTTCCAAATTAAATTCCCCCTTCAAAATATCTTCGGGAGACATTTCTTCATCAATTGCGAGCTCTTTTGCCTTTTCAAGCAATCCTGTCAGGTCTCCATATCCCATTAGCCTGCTCAGAAACCTTTTTGCATCAAACTCTTCCAAATCACTTGTTTTTTCTCCAACCCCAATAAAGTATACTGGGACTTTTGCAACACTGCACGCGCTTAAAGCGCCTCCGCCTTTTGCGCTTCCATCCATGCGTGTTACAATAACGCCATTGACTCCAACAGCATCATGGAATGCAGTAGCCTGTTTCTTTGCAACCTGCCCCACATCTGCCCCGATAACAAGCCACGTCTGCTCTGGCTGCAAAACCTTGTTCACTGCCTTGATTTCCTTTACAAGCTCCTTGTCAAAAGCATCTCTCCCAGCAGAATCAACTATAACCAAATCAAATCCTTTAAATTCTTTCAATCCCTGTTCTACAACTTTTTCTGCTTTCTTTTCTTTCGGATTTCCGTAAAACGCAATCTTTGCCTTTTCACTAATCTGCTTCAACTGTTCATATGCTGCGGGCCTGAAAACGTCCGCAGCAATTACACCAACTTTCAAGC
>JAFGEM010000052.1 GCA_016931555.1 Candidatus Iainarchaeum sp.
AAGCGCGAACTCAACAACCAAAAACTCGTTTTATGCAAAAAATTCGGATTAAAAAATACCCCTTCAAACCCCGATATTTTTGCGCATGCCCCAATAAAGACCCCTGAAATAAAAAAAGTTTTGGGAGTAAAGCCAACACGCTCTCTTTCCGGAGTAGCAGTTGTAGCAATAATGCCGCCCCCAACCGAGTGCCCTGGAAAATGCGTCTACTGCCCGAATTCACTGCTCCCTAAAACAGAAACACCAAAAAGCTATACGGGGAAAGAGCCTGCAACAATGAGGGCAATCAAATCAGGTTTTGATGCAAAAAAACAAATTCTGGGAAGATTAAAAGCACTCAATGAAACAGGCCACAACACAGAAAAAATAGAGTTAATCATAATGGGCGGCACTTTTCCCAGCGCCAAATACTATTTTCAAAAAAAATTTGTTTTGGACTCCCTGAACGCAGTAACGGGAAAGAAAGCAAAAAATCTTGCAGAGGCAAAGAAATTTGCTGAAAACTCGGAAAAGCGCGTTGTCGGAATCACTTTTGAAACCCGCCCAGATATTTGCGGGGAAAAAGAAATTTCACGCATGCTTGAATTCGGGGGCACGCGCGTTGAACTTGGAGTCCAAAATGTTTTCAATGGCATTTACAAGAAGATTAACAGGGGCCACACTATAACCAATGTTGTAAAGGCAACACAGCTCCTCAAAGATTCTGCCTTCAAAGTAACATACCATTTTATGCCTGGCTTGCCCGGAAGCTCTCTCCAAAAAGATTTAGAGGGCATAAAAAAGATTTTTTCAAAACAGGAATTCAGGCCAGATTCCCTAAAAATATACCCCTGCCTTGTAATAGAAGGGACAGAGCTCTACAAAAAATGGGAGAAAGGAGAATTCAAACCAATTTCGACAGAAGATGCAGTAGGGCTTGTTGCAAAAATAAAGGAAATAGTTCCAAGGCATGTTCGCATAATGCGCGTGCAAAGGGATATTCCCCATTATCTGGTTAAAGCCGGAGTGCAAAGAACAAATTTGCGGCAAATGGTTAATGAGCATATGAAAGAAAAAGGCACAACATGCAATTGCATTCGCTGCAGGGAAGCAGGCCTGCTTTCGCGCGAAAAGCAGGTGTCAGAATTTGAAGAGGCAAAAGTCTTTGTCGAATCTTACAATGCGAGCAATGGAAAAGAGTTCTTTATCTCTTTTGAGGACAAAAAGCGCGAAGCGCTTTATGGTTTTACGCGCCTAAGAGTTCCCTGCGCGCCTTTTAGAAAAGAAATTGCGCCAGAAACAGCACTGATTCGCGAGTTGCATGTTTTTGGGACAGCGCTGCCAATTTCTTCTCCCTCAATTTCAGGTTTCCAGCATAAGGGTTTGGGAAAAGAGCTATTGCAGAAGGCAGAGTCAATTGCAAGAGAAAAATTTGATGCTAAAAAGCTCCTTGTCATATCTGGTTTGGGTGCAAAACAATACTATTTCTCCCTTGGATTCAAACGGCATGGCTGTTATGTTTCCAAACCCTTAAATTAGAGTTCAGCCTTATTATTTGGCATATGTCTCTTGAAGATGAATGGGTTTTTCTGCTTGAAAGCCATCCCGGGCTCGCAAAATTTTCAAAATCAAGGATTTTCATGACAATACTCCATGAAATCTCTAAAAGCGCTTATTCAGTGGAATCACTATATTTTAAATTTCCCCATATGGAAGTAAGAGACTTAGAAGAAATTCTTGAGGCTTTTGTTGACACTAGCCTTGCCACAAAAACACTTATTGGAGAAAAATTCATTTACAGGGCAAGCGACAAGGCACGTGATTTTCTAAAAGCATACAAAAAAGTAGAGAAGCAATTCACTGTTTAACTTTAAAGCCTTCTTTAAAATACTTAAATTTATAAATTATATATATTATAGAATAGATTAACCTATATTATTTAAGGTGGGATTATGGGAAAATCACTATTAGCAGTTTTAGGGGCAGGAAAAGGAACCTGGGGCCACATTAACAGGCTTATTTCAGAGGAAACATGGGACTCAATTTTGCTCATCTCCAATGAATGGGGCCAGCAGAATTTCAAGCCTGCAGAAGAAGCCAAGGGCATTGAATGGGTCCTTGTGAATAACCGCTCTGGCTTTGAAGTAATAAAAAACGCTATAATGGAAAAGCTTCCAAGCAATGAAATCTGTGTTTCACTTGTTTCAGGCTCGGGAAAAGAACACATGGCAGTTCTCGCAGCACTGCGCGAATCCAAAAAAGAATACAAGCTTGTTATTCTGACAGGCGACGGCACAAAGTATTATTAAAATTTGCAGCCTTTTCTTAACAGATTCGCATGCTGGAAACACTTTTTTTAGTAATCATAGCCTTTCTAGTCATATTCTTGGTAATCTTATTATACAAATTTTTCAATTTGCAGCAGGATTTTGATGACTTAAAATTTCGCAAGGGCAGCCAGTCAGTAAAATACGGCAAATTAACTGAACAATGGATTCCCATGTCCTCAAAATTCCCTTATCCAAGCGAAAACTTTCGTTTTTTAGGCATGCCAATAGACGGCCTTGCCTTCAATGAGGATAAAATTGTTTTCTGCGAATTCAAAACAAACAAGGCAGGCTTAAGCCCGAAACAAAAAGCGATTAAGGAACTAGTACAGGGCAAAAAAGTTGAATGGCTTGAATTGAGAATGGATTAACTTATTTTAACGTAAAAAGTGCAACTTCTCCATGAAAGAGCCTTGAAACTTTTTCATTTGCTATTCTCAACCCCGCCTCTCTAATGCTTTCCTTAAATTGTTTCAACTCTTTTTCTTGTTCAAAAAATGTCGAGATTACTGCTTTTGCTTCGGGCACAGGTTTTAGAACGCGCTTTACTTGCTTTAGTATGCGCAATTCTCCTTTTTTTGACGGAATGCTCGCAGTTAGAATAATTACAAGGTCCTGTGAACCCGTTGGCACTTTCATTCTCTCGGCTATGCCGTGAATTATTCTAATATTTTTAGTATTGGTTCTCTGAGCCAACTCTCTTGCCTTTTCATTCATTTTTTCTGCCATGTCAATGCAGGTTACCCTGCCGTTAGGAACCCTGTGATTTGCAAGATAAACTTCGAGCTCGCCTGTTCCGGATCCAATGCTAAGCACATTTTCATTTCCCTGAAAAGCATGTTGTTGGAACAAATAGTCAGTCGAGATTCTTTTTATGCCGAGTGGTATTCCCCCAAAATAGGCTTCTGCAATCGCATTCCATGCTCTGGCCTGAACCCGCAGCCTTGGGTCTCTTATCGCCGTGCTATGCCTGTCTGTTTGTTGTTTTCTCCTTGCCTGCGCTGCAGGGGACGGATCGCTTGCAGCAATGTTTTGCCTGTACCACTGCGAAAAAGTAAGCCCCTTTGGTTTTGCCTGCTTTTTTTTCCTTTTTGGCATTGTAATCAGTATTGCATCTTGAATTTTAGTATTGCTGCTATTCCACCCAATCCATCTAATTGTTTTCCGGGCTCCTGCTCTGAATTAATTATATGCACTATTCCCGAGTTTTTTTCTGTTACATCCATTAGTGCTTCAGCATTCTCCCTGTTCTCGAGCAAAAAAGAGTCTAAGACAAGCAATTCTTTTACTGCACCAAATTCAACCATTTTACTGACCTGCGCCAAACCATACTCTGCCAAACCATTGTTCTTTCCAATATTCTCGAGCAATTGCTCAATCAATTTAGACTCAGTTACAATCTGCTTTTGCTTTACAATAGTTTCAAGAATATCATGCTTCAAGAGCTCCTGCAATCCTGTTACTCCTGTCGAATTTGTGCCTGCAAAGAAAAAATTTACTTTAACGCCACTGTCCTTGAGCCATTTTTTTAAATCCTCTTTCTCAAAACCAGGGCCAGCAAAAACAATGGTCTCTGCTCCAATGTCTTTTGCCTTTCCCCAAATTTCTGTGAAATACTTTTTTTGTGCTCCAGAATCCTGGGCAAATTGTTTTCCGCGCGAACCCGAGCGCAAAACTCCGCGTGGCTCCAATTCAAATTCTTTTAAGAGTGCAAAGCTTGCAGCCTCATCATCCAAAACAACAAGCAACACAGAACCCGTGCTTGTAGCATTCTTTGCCTTTTCAAGCCTTTCTATCTGATAATTCTTCAAAGCCTTTTTTTTAATTGTAACTGGCTTGTTCAATTCAATCTCCAGAGCCTGATGAGATTTTATTTCAATTAACTCTGCAGGCTTGCCCTCAACAATAATTCCCTGTACTCTAAGCTTGCCTGAAAACTTGTGGAACTCTGCTTTTTCAACTTCAATTGTAACAAAAATGTTTACTCTCTCGCTTTTCTGTTCAGTATCCTTTGCTTTAATCCTGCGGTCTGTGCTGCCGCTGACAAAATCCTGCGGCTCTATTATGCGCTCTAAGTGCCACAAATCATCCATTGTCTCGGGAACAACCTTGACAAGGCTTTCCTTTCTGTCAATTTGCAGAATTCGCATTACAGAAACAACAACTAAAGTTATTTAAAATTCTTCCAATTTAAACTATTTCATGGTGGGAGAAATTGAACCCATTTCGCTTATAGCCATTGGATTCATTAGTGGATTGGTAACTTTTTTGTTGATTAAACTTGGGTATGCTCAAGAAGCTAGAGTATGGTTAACAATAGGTAGTTGGGATGCGTTTGTGGTATTTGGATTGCCGCTGTTGTTTACGTATCCGTTTACGTCTGAAAGATTAGTGGCTTTTTTGCCAAATTTTATTGTAAGCGCAGTTTCGTTTGTAGTTGGAACTTTGTTTTCTGATATCGGAGAGAATTTGGCTAAGGCGATTGGAACAAGTATTTCCCGATTGTTTTGACTATCGAGCTTATGTTCATATTGCTTCTTCGATTATTTTCTTTTCTTCTTCAGTAATCCCATACAACTGATAAACAAGTTCGTCAATTTCAGCATCTGTGCGCTTAATGTCCTCTTCAACTTTTTGGTGCGCGGAAGTCTGCTTACCATTCAATTCATTTAGGCGCTTGTTAAGAGATAGTATTTTCGTTACTAACTTATCGATTGCTTGCTGTTCAAATTTTGAGGCGATTTTTATAGGTAAATTGCTCAAGAAACTTAGCCTTATTTGAGGGAATAACGCGCCTTTCTGGTTAATAAATTTTTGATAATAAAAGTCTAAAAGTTTTGAATTTAGTATGCCTAAGATATACAAGGGGCTGTAATTTTTATCTTTTACGTACGTGCTGTGTAAAGTGTGTTCATAGTAAAAGTTTTTATCGTCGAATGTAGCAATTATCTTATTTGCAGTTTGTCTTGACAATATTTTTGGTCGTTCAAAAATCTTTTCTTCTCTCAACCAAAGCCCAGGCCGTTTACCTTTTGCGCGAAGTTCTTCTTGTTTATTCATAAAATTCTTTCGATAATCTACAAAATCGTTGGAAAAGGTTAGAGAATATCGGTTTATATTGCGTCCAAAAAGCAATGGCTTGATGTTTTGGTTGGTTTTAGTTTTCAAAAAAAGTATATCTTTGAGCCTACCTGCCACAATTCCGTCTTTGATCTCTGCAAGTTCGCCAAGTTTTTTTGTATTTGAGGCAATTTTACTCAATATTTTTTGGGTATTCTGTTCTACCGTTAAAACAAATTTAAAATCTCTGTCATCAGAAAACAATTTGAGGTCAACATAACCTCGCGAATTCATCTTTTGGTTTTTTAGCTCTACTATTTGGCATTTTTTAGCATCGCTATTTTTTTGGAATACAAATATTATGTTACTAACATTTGCAGATTCAAACACTTTGTCGGTCGATGTAACTATCGTTAGGACGCTGCCTGTTTTCAACAATATTTGTCTTAGTTTTTTTGATTGATCATTGGTTAGGAATTTGTTCGGGATAATAAAACTGAGATATCCCCCCTCTTTTAGTAAAATTAATGCTTTTTCAATAAAGAGCATGAATAGATCAAATCGACCTACTGCACTTTCAAATAGTTTTTCGAAATTCCTGCGTTGGTTAAATTCAAGGGATTCTATAGATACGTATGGTGGGTTCCCTATCACAACATCAAATCCGCCTTGGTTCATTACTTCTTCAAATTCTTTTTCCCATTTGAAAGCTTTTGTCCCAGCTATTTTTTCTTCATCTATTAGCGAGTTCCCGCATTTGATGTTTTGCTGTAGTGTTGGCAGTTTATGTTTTTTGTCCGCTGTTTTTAGTAAAAGGTTCAATTGGGCTAACTCTACTGCTTTTTGGTCTAAGTCAACTCCGAACAGGTTTTTTTTAATTATCTTGTCTTTTATTGTTTCAAAGGATTCTTCGTTCATTGTTAGTTTGTTCTGGTCAAAACCTTTTTCGCCATACCAGTTATTTATTTCGTCAAAAGCTCTAATCAAAAACGAGCCGGATCCACAGGCAGGGTCTAATACTTTTATTTTTTCCACGTCTTCCCAAGTTTTGCATTCCTTGAGTTTTTCCCCTAAAGTGTTTTTCACAATATAGTCAACAATGTGTCTGGGCGTGTAGTAAATCCCCTGTTCTTTTCTTTTTGCTTTGCTTGCTGTGCCCTTGACTCTTTTTGCAGTTGTTTTAAGCAAATAGCCAAGATATTGTTCATAGATATTGCCTAACACGTCCGCATCAATTATCCCAAAATCGTACTCTATTGCGTTATTTCTGACGGAATAAAGCTCTTCTATTACTACTTGTAGGGCTGGGTCCGATATTTTGACGTTATCAATTTCCTTTGTATCAAAAATTCCACTATCATAATCCTTTTTGTAATATTCGAAAACTTCTTTTACGTAGGTATCCAGATTTTTTTTCTGCTGACTAGACCAAGAGTTATATGCTTCATGCAATTTTTGGCCTTCTAGGTTGGTATCTTCAATTTTCTTGATTAGAATGAATCTGTCCAAAAGCACTTGAATTATTTCATCCAATTCTTCAGCAGAGTATTTGCCCGGATAGTTTTTTGCGATGTCTTTAGCAATCAACTGTCGCCAATTGTTCAAATCTTCAAAAAGCTTTTTCTCAACAGGGACAAGTTTCATTTTCTTGCATTCTTTTTCAGCAACTTTGTCAATTATGTCCGTATCAAAACTATTTTTGGATAACAGCCACAATCCTTCAAAATTGGAGTCAAAATCGTTTATTTCTGTCAAATAAATATTTCGCAATCTCGAGGCCATCACGCCTTCCTTGATGAGGGCGTTGTAAATGACAATTCTTTTGAAATTTGTGACTACTGCCCAGGTAGTTGCCTTATGCCAAGCATAATTTTTGGCCTGATTAATAATCTCGTCGGAATCTACATTTGCAGACGGTCTTTTTGCTTCAATAAAACACTTTGGGATATTATTAATCCTAAAAGAATAATCTACTCTGCCGTTAGAAACTTTTTCTTCTAGTTTGACGTCGCTACTCCTAAAATCCCAATTCAAAAATTCAAAAAGAGGCTGGACAAATTTGGCCTTAATTTCCTGTTCATTTAAAGAGTCTCTCTCAGGGTATTTTAAGAATTCATCGACTAATTCGCGAATCTTTAGCCTCGCTTCTTCCTTTGAATACATGCAAACAATAAGGGTTGAACTTTTTAAATGTCTTTCTTCAACCCTCGCCACCTCCTTTAAATCGAATTTTTTCTTACGACTTGCGCGTTGTTCGGCTTAAACTTTTCCCTGCCTGCGGCAGGTCGGCTTGCGCCTAAAAGTTTAATGCCTCCAACGCACCAGCGTCTCCAGAAAAAATTCTTTTCATTTTGGAGGTGGCTTGAATGATTTTCGAAAATAAAGATTTTCCTGCTCCCAGCAGGGAAGAAATAAAAGCAGCGTTGCTCGTTGCGCGCACGAATCCGGAAGATTTGGATGGCCGAGACTTATGGATTCTGAGCGAACTTGGAGGAGAGGATTTGGAATGATTCCAACCCTTTTCCTTTTTTTCCTCGTTTTTGCAGCGCCCCTTGTGCTGCACGTGTATGGGTTCAAAGAAGAAGCAATGGACGTAACCCAAATTATTGCAGGCTTTTTTATTGGCTTTGGAATTGCAGGGGTGTTTTTATGAACAGCGGAAACCTGCTTCCAAAGCCATTTTTAAATGAGAAAACGGAAATAGTAACTGGGTGCTCTGGGAGCAGAGCAATGATAACACATGAAAACGATCCGCTGTTAACAACAAAAACAGCAAATGAATTGATTGAAGAAAAAAACCTTGGTTTGTTGTTTCTCAAAAATGGAGAAATAATTAATTGGTATTCTGCTTTGGTTAGGCCAGGCGATTTTGTCAAGACTGGGTTGAGAAACTCTGTTTTACAAAAGACTGTTTATGCGAGCGGGAAGAATCTAGCCTCTTCTCTTCAGAAATTTATTGGAGAAAATAATATTTCTGCCAAAGATGCACATAGCACTCTCGAATATTATACTGGGGTGAGAATTAACTTAAAAGACTCTTCCAAATGGTTTTCACAATCATGTTTTCCTCTAGTTTACCTAAGAGCAATTTCTTTGTTTGCTCGTGATTCAGAATTTGTTTTGGCTTGCTTTTTGTCTTCTGTGGATTATTTTACAGATTTTTTAGGAAAATCCAAGCTTTTTGTTGAAAAAGAAAAAAATTTTATTTTTACCAAAAGATTTGCTTATTTGGCAGGTTGTTCTGCCGGTGACGGGCACATTTCCCCTGATTCGAGGAGATGGGTGCTTGTGGATGGAACGCCGCATGAAGCGCTTCTTGGATTCAGCCGAGAGTTTGAAGAGAATCTGGGGGAGCTGCTGGCTGTTAACATAAATTCATTTAAAATTAGGCAAACAGGAAAAAAGTTTGAGCTGATTGTTAACAACAAATCTTTTTGCAGATTCCTAAATTTTTTTTATGGTTTGCCTATAGGTCCTAAAAAGAAACAGAGCCTGAGGAGGCCAAAAATCTTTGATTTGTCAGAGAATCGCCCCAACCTGCTTGCGGCTTTTTGGAGGGGCTGTTTCGATACAGATGGGTCAGTTTCAGTGAATGGGTCATTAGATTTTGCATCTATTAACCAATTACTTTTATCTGATTTAAAGTCGGATTTTAATGGGTTTGGCATTGCACTGACCACAAATAGCCATAGCGTTACTGTCTCACTTCCAGATTTTAAAAAATTCACGAAAATAGGATTTGCTCATCCACGCAAAAAATCAATTTTCTTACGCATACTGCATAAAGGCCCAAAATTTTTGCTTTTTCGAGGAGTTAATCCGAAAA